>NZ_JBFAIA010000008.1:0-124381 GCF_040654455.1 Nonomuraea sp. NPDC050691 | reverse complement strand
TCGATGTGCGAACCGGTGGGCAGCTTGACCGTCACCTCGATGGCTCCGGTGGGGCCGAGGTACTGGTTCTTCGTCGCGGTCCTGATCCGCAGGACACCGTCGGCGTACTCGACCGTGGTCTGCTCGGCCGCCTTCACATCGCGGCTCTTGGAGACGTTCGCGGGCCCGACCTCGACCACGGTGTCGGCCCGGTCGGCGGCGATGACCTGGACACGTCCGGCGGGGATGTCCAGGACGGCGGTGATCGGGGCGGAGGTGTCGAACGTGTGCATGATGTGCTCCTTGTGCTGTGCTGCGCCATGTCGTTTCTGACATCGCAAACGCTACGTTGCCTTTCTGATTACAGCAACTCATTCGTTGCGCTTGTATGACATCTTCGCAGGTAAACGCATGGAAATCGTTGCGGTGGCTATGCCGATTAACGCAACGCCACCCCTGTCGACGTTGCGTTGTATTGGAAGTGAACGCTAGGCTGGGGCCGTCAGAGACCACCCCGGGAGCAACGAGGAGACCGTGATGGCCGGAGGCAGGCTCACCCAGCAGGACCGCCAGCAGATCGCGCTGGGGCTGGCCGACGGCCTGGCCTACGCCGAGATCGCCCGCCGCCTCGACCGCCCCACCTCCACGATCACACGTGAGGTGATGCGCAACGGCGGCCCCACCGCCTACCGCGCCGAGTTGGCCCACCGCGCCACCGAACGCCGCACCCACCGGCGCAGGCAGGCCGCGCCCCAGGCGGCGGGGTCAGCACCCCAGCCCCACGGACGCGACGCCGAGGCCGTGCACGACTACCAGGAGACCCTCACCACCGTCTTCATGGCTTCGGGCACGCCCAAGATGATGGCCCGGGTGCTGGCCTGCCTGTGCACCAACGACGCGGGCAGCCTCACCGCGTCCGAACTCGTCCAGCGCCTCCAGGTCAGCCCGGCGACCATCTCCAAGGCGATCGCGTTCCTCGAAAGCCAGGGCCTCGTCCGCCGGGAACGCGACGAACGCCGCCGCGAGCGCTACGTCGTCGACGACGACGTCTGGTACCAATCGATGATGGCCAGCGTCCGCGGCACCGCCCAGGTCGCCGAGACCGCACGGCAGGGCGTCGGCGTCCTCGGCCCCGGCACCCCGGCCGCCACCCGCCTCGAGAACATCGCCCGCTTCCTCGACTTCGTCTCCGAGAGCATGGCCCGCGCCGCGGACCAGGCACGCGAAGTCCTCCACACGAAGGCCGAAGCGACCTCGGGCCCCACTGCCCAGCCACGTTCAGAGCGCGGATAGACAGCGGTCTCGATGGTCACAGCCATGAAAGGACGAGCCTCCGGTCAGGAGTGCCCGATGATCTGGTGCGGCCGGTAGGGGGCCTCCAGGCGGGTCGTCTCCTCTTCGCTCAGGGACACGTCCATCGCGGCGATCGCGTCATCCAGATGACCCACCTTGCTCGCCCCGACGATCGGCGCGCTCACCCCCGGTCTCCCGAGCAGCCACGCGAGCGAGACCTGCGCCGGAGGCAGGCCCCGTTCGCCGGCTACCGCACGCACCGCGTCGACGACGTCGAAGTCCGCGTCCTCGTACATGCTGTCCGCCAGGTGGTCGCTGCCGGATCGGGCCGTGCGCGGCCGGCTGTCGCGGTGGCGGCTCCCGGTGAGCAGGCCGCGGGCCAGCGGGCTCCATGGGATGACGCCCACCCCCTGGTCCAGGCAGAGCGGGATCATCTCTCTTTCCTCCTCCCGGTATACGAGGTTGTAGTGGTTCTGCATCGACACGAACCTGGTCCAGCCGCGCGTCCGAGCGGTGTGCTGCGCCTTGGCGAACTGCCAGGCATACATGCTGGAGGCCCCGATGTACCGCGCCTTGCCGGCCCGTACCACGTCGTGCAGCGCCTCCATGGTCTCCTCGATCGGCGTCTCGGGGTCCCAGCGGTGGATCTGGTACAGATCGACGTAGTCGGTTCCGAGCCTGGCCAGTGAGTCGTCGATGGCGGCGAGCACATGCTTGCGGGACAGGCCGCGGTCGTTCGGGCCCGGCCCCGTCGGGAAGTAGACCTTCGTGGCGAGTACGTAGTCGTCCCGGCGGGCGAAGAGCTTGCTGAGCAGCCGCCCGGTGATCTCCTCGCTCGCGCCGTCCGAATACATGTCGGCCGTGTCGAAGAACGTCACACCGGCCTCGACGGCGCGCCGCACGATGGGCTCGGCCGCGTCCTCACGCAGGAGCCACTCCCAGGTATCCGGGTCGCCGTACGTCATCATGCCCAGGCAGATCCGGGAGACCCGCAGTCCCGACGAGCCCAGGTTCACATATCGCATGCTGTCTTACCTTCCTGTGGGGGTGTGGCGTTCTCCTCGGCCGGAGGAGTCCGAAGCTCGCGGTGGAGGGCGACCGACAGCACCACGAGCCCGATCCCGGTGAGTTCGGAGAACGAGGGGAGCTGCCGGAGCACCACGATGCCGATGACCGTCGCCGTGGCCGGAAGCAGCGCCACCAGCAGCGCGTACGTGGAGCGGGCCATGCGAGCCATGGCGAGCTGATCGCACACGTACGGGATCACCGACGAACAGATCCCCACCCCTATCCCGGCGGCGAGCGTGACCGGGTCGATCACCGCGGGAGCGGCCTGCCAGACGCCCACCGGCGCGACGAACACGCCCGCCACGAGCATGGCCGCGGCCAGCCCGTCGATGCCGCTGACGCCGCGCAGACGCCGAGCCGTACGGTGGGCCAGCACGATGTAGGCGGCGAACAGCGCCGCGTTGGCGAAGGCGAACACCAACCCCAGTGGCTCCCCGGCCAGCCGGACGCCGGTCAGCACGTAGGCGCCACCGACGGCTGCCACGAGTGCCACGAGGTTACGTGCCGTGCGGGCACCGAGCGCGGCCAGCACGATGACCGGCAGGAACTCGATCGCGGCGACGGTTCCCAAGGGCACGCGGGCGATCGCCAGATAGAAACAGACGTTCATGGCCGCGAGCACCGCGCCCCAGGCGAGGATCGTACGCCGCCCCTCGGCGTCGAGCCGGGCGAGAGTCCGCCAGGGACGCCGCCAGAGCGCGAGAACCAGCGCGGCGCTCCAGATCCTCAGCGCCGCGACCCCGAGCGGGGCGAGCCGGGCGAACAGGAGCACGGCGAACGCCGGACCGAGGTAGTGGAAGACGGCGCTCCCGATGAAGTAGGTCCACGGAGGCGCCGCGAACGTGACGGCGCGAGGGCCGGTGAGCGGCATGCCCCCCATCGTCGACCGGCCAGTACGTTGGGAGAATGGCGAACCGAAGGATCAGACCCGAGCGGGCATATGAATCCAAGGACCTGGACGCCCTCGACCTTCGTATTCTCGCCGAGCTGCAGGTCGACGCCAGAGTGAGCTTCGCCGAACTGGGCCGCCGGGTGGCCCTGTCGGCCCCCGCGGTGGCCGATCGGGTGCAGCGGCTGGAGGAGACGGGAGTGATCATCGGCTATCGCGCCGAGGTCGACCCGCGGTCCGTGGGCTTTCCGGTCACGGTGATGGTGCGCATCCGTCCGGCGGTCCGGGAACTGCACCGTATCTCCAAGATCGCCCAGGAGGTTCCCCAGATCGTCGAGTGCTACAGAATGACCGGCGACGACTGCTTCTACTTCACGATGCACCTACGGGCGGTCGACGAGCTCGAACCGATCCTCGACCTGTTCACCCCGTACGGCCAGACGACCACGTCTCTCATCCACACCGCGCCCGTGCCGCGCCGGCCGCTGCCCCTGGAGTGAGCCCCGGGCTCTCCTCGGGCGGTTCTCCCCATGGGCCCGACGGGAATCCCCTTTGGAGCCCCAGTCTCTGACGAGAGCACTGCTCTTGACACACCCATACCTATGAGAGAGCATTGCTCTCATAAAGGAACGCTGCTCTGAAGGAGTGTCATGAAGGTTCTCTACGCCGGCCCGTCGATCGAGCGCCTGCACGAGGAATACGCCAAGAAGGGACGGCTCGACGACAACGCGCCCCTGAGGGCCTCCTCCTCGATCTTCATCGACGCTCCCGCCGCCAAGGTGTGGAAGCTGCTCGCCGACATGAGGAACTGGCCGGACTGGCGCTCGGACGCGCACGTCGTCGAACTCGGCGAGATCAAGCCGGACGCGACCTTCCGCTGGAACATCCGGGGATCGGCGATCAGGTCCACCTTCGCCGTGGTGGAGCCGGAGCGCGAACTCACCTGGACCGGCGTCGCGATGGGCTGCTTCAAGGCCATCGACCGGATGCGGCTGGACGAGACCCCGGACGGGCGGACGCGCGTGACCATCGAGGAGTCCATGTCCGGCCCCCTGCTGACGCTCTTCTACAGCAACGCCAAGCTCCGCCAGGGCCACGACGACATGCTCCGCATGCTGAAGACGGCAGCCGAAGGCTGAGCCTCGCCCAGTCGGAAGCGAATGCGGGCAACTTCACAGCCCGCCCTCAGCCGGCCGAAGCCGAGTACAGAAGATCAGGTGTGGTAACGATCTGCCGGGTGTGAATACGAATCAGAGGAACGGCGAAGTAGGCGTGTCCATGGTTCTTCCCCGAAGGGCAGGCATGCCAGCTCTCCCTCCGCAGTCGGCTCCGCCCATGGCCGAGACCGACGCACAGCTCATCGAGGTGTCGTTACGCGATCCTGACCGGTTCGGCGCGCTGTTCGACCGGCACCACGAGGCCATCCACCGCTACGTGCACCTCCGTCTCGGAGAATCGGCGGCGGACGACATCGCCGCGGAGACGTTCCTGCGGGCCTTTCGCGACCGTACACGATACGACTTGTCCCGCCCGGATGCCCGCGCCTGGCTGTACGGCATCGCCTCCAACCTGGTGGACGGCCATCGGCGCGCCGAGGCTCGCAGGTACCGCGCCTTGGCCAGGAGTGCCGAGGTCACCGATGTCGTGAGCCACGACGAACGTGTGGTCCAGCGGGTGGCGGCTGCCGTCATGCAGCCGCGCCTGGCCGCCGGTCTGGCCGCGCTCTCGCCTGGTGACCGGACCGTGCTGCTGCTGGTGGCCTGCGCTCAGCTCACCTACGAGGAGATCGCCGAGGCGCTCGGCGTCCCACGCGGCACCGTCGGCTCGCGGCTCAACCGGGCCCGCAGGAAACTCCGCACGTACATCACCATCAAGGAGCCGTCATGACCGATGACCTGCAGACGATCAAGACGTTCCACGACGCGCTGCCCGGCCCCTCGGCCACGGCCACCGCAAAGGCGAAGGGCTTGCTCGCAGCCGAGGCGGTGGCGGAACGAACGCCTCGTACTGGGCCGGTCAAGCACCGCTTCCTGCTCAGGGCGGCCGCGGTCGGCCTGGCGGCATCCGTCGCCACAGCCGCCTTCCTGGCCGGTGCCGACGGTGGTGAGATCCCGGCCAACGCGGCGGCCCTGCTCCAGGAGGCGGCCACGGCCACCGGCCGGCAACAAGCGCCACAGCCGGGGCAGATCCTCTACGTCAACCGCACGGACCAGAGCAGGATGACCGTATGGGGTCGCGACAGCCGTTCTGAGGTCACGCAGGAGATCAACCGCGAGTACTGGATTCCCGCCGCCGACCCCGATGGCGCGCTGACCCGCCTCACCTACGGCAAGTCGCGCGCGCTGGCCGGTCAGGTCCCGGCCAGTGTGCAGACCCCGGGCACGGTAGAGGTCCAGCGTGCCGGGAAGTGCGCCGTTAACGTGCTCTCGCCGACCGGTGGCGGCAACCTGCCCTCCGACCCGGACCGGTTGCTGGCCCGGATTCGCGCCGACGCCGAGGCCTCGGTCAGGAGCGAACGGCCCGAGCCCGGCGCGGCACCGCCCAGCGAGGACCACATCAAGGGGCTCATCGAGCGCACGGTGATGAGCCGTCTCGTCACCCTGGCCGGTAACCCCTTCCCCGGCCCCGGCGTGCGTGCGGCGGTGCTCAGCGCGCTGTCCCGGATGCCCGCCGCGACCGTGCGCACCGACCTCACCGACCTGGCCGGGCGAAAGGGCATCGGCGCCTCGATCAGATATCAAGGCCCAGAGGGCTGGGAGCGCGCGGAATTGATCTTCGAGCCCGGCACCTACCGCTTCCTCGGCTGGAGTTTCCTGACCGCGCCTCCGGATGGGGGCCCGGAGAAGCAGGAGTACGCCGCCGCAGTAGTGGAAACCAAGATCGTCCATTCCATGCCCGAGGTCCCGGCCGACGCTTCCGAGGCGGCGACCTGCTAGGACCGCCACTCATGCGGCTGTCGATCGTCAGGTCATCCGCTGGATGCCTTCCTCCAACGACTCGTGCCTGACGAGCTGCGGGAGCTGTCCTAGCGCGTGGTCCCGCCCACGCCGACCCGGCCGCAAGGTGGCGGACGACGGCGAGGAGACGGTCGGACGATCTTGGCGGCGATTGTGCACGCCGCCACGACGGGTTGCGCGTGGCGGCAGTCGCCGCCGGTGGAGCCGAGCTCAGGTGTGGGCCAAGCTGTACCGGATCCCCCTGGACGGGCTCGGCAAGGGTTTACGACTACCCACACCTGCGCGCCTTCCTGTGCGGTCGTGGCATTCCGGGTCTGGGTCCGAGGCTGGGTGGTCATCGCGGGTCTCTCCATGGTGGTGACGCAAGCGCTTCGGGGACGACAACCGTCGCCTCCCTCTCGACAGCCATATATCTTGGTGTTCAAGACATATTTAGGTTGATGGTCGAGAGGCTTGAATGCCAAGAGAAACGTGGGACGCGCTCCGCCGGAACGTCGCCGAGGAGATGGAGGCGATGCAGGCGGCCGTCGACGCCTACGACGAGGCGGCGGCGAAGCTCCTCCGCGTCAACCGGACCGACCTGCGCTGCCTGGAGCTGCTCAACCAGCACGGAGAGCTGACCCCGAGCCGGCTAGGGGCCGAGGTGGGGCTCACCACCGGGAGCGTGACCGCGATGATCGACCGACTGGAACGCCTCGGCTACCTGACCCGTTGCCCCGACCCCACCGACCGCCGCAAGGTCCTGATCCGGCTCACCGACGCGGCTCGCCAGAAGGCATGGGAGCTGTACGGGCCGTTCGTCACGGAAGGCGAGACCCTGATGCGCGATTACACGGCCGCCGACCTGGAGTTGCTGGCCGGGTTCCTGCGGCGGTCCCGGGAACTGTACGAACGACAACTGGAACGCGCCCTCCAGGAGCACGACCAGCGGTGACACCCGTCGCTCTCCCGGGCGCCCAGGGAGCGGCCAGGACACGGGACCGTGGCGTCAGGCCGCCCGCGCGGCGGGCGCGGAGAGGCCTGACCAGGCCATTGAGCTGATCCTGAAGAAGCTTCATGGCCAGCCTGCGGCGTCGATCATGCTTCGCCTATCCTACGGGACAACCATGATCGAAGACTGCGGGAGGTTCCCATGGCTCGGCAGCGCTCCTCCGCCGCCTCGGCCGACGAGCCGGTGGTCGCGACGGTCGGTGACGACGGCCTGCTGGAGGCGCTGCGCCTCGATCCCCGCGTGCTGCGGAACGGCTCGCAGGACCTAGCCGAGCAGGTCGTCGCCGCCGTCCGGGCGGCCCAACGGCACCATCTGAGCAGGGCCGCCGACGCGGCGGACACGGCGGACACGGCGGCGGGACCCGCCCCTGAGTCCCTGGTCCAGCGACTGGACCAGATGGAGCTCCAGGCGGTCCACGACTTCGACCGTCTGGTGTCGACGCTGGACGAGACCGTGCGCCGGCTCGAAGGCAGGTAGGCCGATGGACCCGAACGAGGTGACGATCGACGCCGACGGCCGGCGGGCCTCCGGACGCCGCTTCGGGACGCTGGCGGACGAGTACGCCGCCTTCGGCGCCGGCCTGCGGGCCGAGTGGACCGAGGTGAGCCCACTGCCCTACGAGGAGTTCTCCATGCCATATCAGGAGTTCAGGCACGCTCTGCTGGAGGACTGCGACCGGCTCGGCGAGCACCTTCGCCACTCCCGTGACGGTCAGGTCGTCATGGCCGAGGTCAACACGCTGGCCGAGCAGGCCGCCGAGGCGGGCGTCGAGGCTGTGCGGGAGGACCGGACATGGGCCTGATGAGCGACCCGGTGGTCGTCACGGGCCTCGGCATCCTCGGCATCCCTCCCCTGCCCGACACCGCCCTGCTCGGCCAGCACGCCGCCGTGCTCGCCGGGGCCGCGCGCCACCACCGGCTGCTGCTGCAGGACAGCGGCCCCGCCACCCGACTGGCGAGCGCGAACGAGGGCCCGGCGGCGGACGTGGCGCACGCCTACCTGACAGGCGATGGCGGGCCGCAGCACCAGACGGCCGATCTGGCCGACCGCTTCACCGTGGCGGCCGCCGGGCTGGTCGTCTCTCAGCACCTCGTCGAGTGGATCGGCACGCTGGTCGCCGCCGCCGCCGTGGCCGCCGTCGCCGCCGTCGCCTTCGCGCCGCACCTGCTGCCCCGCGTGACCGTCCTGGCCCGGCGGTACATGACCTTGCTCCGCGACGCTCTGAGCCGGATCGGACGCATCTTCGCGGCCCTGCTCAAATCGCCGCAGGCCCGCCGGATCGACACCGTGGCCGGGCGCCTGCACGACACGTGGCGAGCCTCACGCCGGCTGCCCGGGGGCGGCTACGAGCCGCGGATCAAGCCGACCACGGACCAGGCGTGGATCCGCCGCAACGGCACCGACCAGGTCGACATCGCCAATACCCGCTACCGGGACCTGCCCGCCGACTGGCAGAAGGAGAACAAGGAGTCGGCGACCGTGGCCGTCCGGCTGGTGTCGGACGCGCGCAAGCGCGGGGATGACCTGACGAGTGACGAGTTCATGGAGACGGCCAGCGAGAAGGTGCACGTCGCCTGGCTGCGCCGCAACGGCGAGTGGGCCCCTCCAGAGCAGCAACTGCCCTACCGGGAGCTGTCACACGCGGAGAAGGAGAAGGACCGCGTGGTCGTGCGCGAGGCTCTCGACCCCTGAGCGGGACGGCACGCGGGCGGCCCGAGCACTCACCCGAGGCCCGCGCCTGGCGGGCCGGAACCAGGCCGCCCCAACCCACCACGGCTGGGGCTGCCGCCCGCCTCGACGACCCGGCTTATCGACTGACTGGAGGGGGCGGGCTACGCGCGGCGGGTACGCGGGGAACGCGACCGGCGCACGGTCACCGTCGAGCCGGCCGAGGACAACATGGCCGACCACGACGCCGCCCGCGCGGCGTCCAGGCGGCATCTGAAGAAGATCGCCGGGCGGAGCGGGTGCCGGTGCTGCTGGGCATGTTCACCCGCGTCGCCCAGGCCTATCGGTCGGCGACCGTCGAGCTGCGGGAGGACGCGGGCTGAGCCTCCCGTCGTGTTGGAGGTCTGATTGCCGCCGGCGGCGGCTGCACTGGCTGGTGATGCTGGTGTCATGAGCGCAACGGACTTGGCAGGGGATCGCGCCGGCGGTTCGCGGGCGGACGAGCAGTCACCGATCGACGCCTGGACGGTGATGCAGAGGTTCTACGCGGCCGAGGCCGCGTATGTGGCCGCGGGTGGGCTCGGTCATGCCGGCTATGAGCGTGTCGCCGAGCACCTTGATCCGGAGGTGGTCCTGCATCAGGCTCCCGGGCTCCCCTTCACGGGCACCGGAACGTGGCGCGGCCATGACGGCATGGAGCGGTTCCTGGCCCGTTTCAGCGAGGTCTGGGAGTCGATGGAGTTCCTGGAACAGGAGCACTGGGGCGACAAGGACACCGTGGTGGTGCGGAACCGGGTGCGCTTTCGCGCCCGCGCCACCGGCCAGGAGGTCGACACCTTGATCGTGCAGCTGATCACTGTCAGGGACGGGCGCATGCTCGAATGCCGCCCGTTCTACTGGGATCCTCAAGCCGTCTCCGACGCGTGCCGGCCGGGTGACGCCGATACGTGACCCGGACGTGCTCGGCCGGCTGTCCGCGCCGCCCAGGACACGCCTTCACGGCAAGACCCACGACTTCCGGCGCGTCCTCGGCTTTCAGGCGTGTCCTCGGCTTTCAGGCGCGTCCTTCGCGAACCTGTGACTGTGCGACTTCGGACGCATGCCCCCGCTCGTGGCCGATCTTCTTCGAGCACCTTCGTGCGGGGTCCGTGGAATGGTGCGGGATCGGGATGACCGGGGACCGGGGGCGTGGGGACCGGTAGGCCCCCACCTGGGGCGAAGCCCCCGGTGGGGCGTCCGAGCGGAGCGAGGGCCTTGTGCGGCCTTTACGAGCAGCTCAGAGCCAGCCGTTGCGGCGGAAGCCCCTGTGCAGCACGACGCAGGCAGTGATCATGACCGCCAGGACCGCCGGGTAGCCCCAGACCTGCTTGGTCTCGGGCATGAAGTCGAAGTTCATGCCGTAGATGCCGGCGATCATCGTCGGGACGGCCAGGATGGCGACCCAGGACGAGATCTTGCGCATGTCCTCGTTGGCGAGGGCGTTCGAGCGGGCCAGGGCGGCCTGGAGGATGGAGCTGCACAGTTCGTTCGAGGACTCGACCTGCTCGCACACGCGGGAGAGGTGGTCGCCGACGTCACGGAAGTACTCGCGCATCTCCGAGGGGATGACGCGTCGCTGCGGGAGGGCCGCCATGGGGTGCTGGAGCGGCGTGACCGCCCGCTTGAGTTCGATCATCTCCCGCTTGAGCTGGTAGATGCGGTTGATGTCGCGGGAGCTGACGTCGGCGAAGACCGTGGCCTCGACCTCCTCCAGCTCCATCTGCATGAGGTCGGCCACCTGGAGGTAGCGGTCGACGACGTGGTCGGAGATGGCGTGCAGCACGCCGGCCGGGCCGCGCTCGATCAGCTCGGGCCGCTCTTCGAGGCGCTCGCGGACCTCGGTGAGGGGGCAGTGCTCGCCGTGCCGTACGGTCACCACGAAGTCCGCGCCCAGGAACACCATGATCTCGCCCGTCGCGATGATCTCGCTGGTGGCGGTGAGCTCGTCGTGGTCCAGATAGGCGATGGTCTTGAGGACCATGAACAGGGAGTCGCCGTAGCGCTCCACCTTGGGACGCTGGTGGGCCTTGACGGCGTCCTCGACGGCCAGCGGGTGCAGGCCGAAGACCTCGGCCAGCCACTCGACCTCGGGCGCCTCGGGCTCGTGCAGGCCGACCCAGAGGAAGGCGCCGGGCTTGGCAGCGGCGGCGTTGTGCTCGCGGACGAGCCGGAGCGACTCGGGGATGCCGACGGCCCCGCTCTTCACGCCGTCGATGTACGCGCCGTACTCGACGATGGAGTGGGGCACGCGCACCTCAGGCAGCTGCTTGGCGAGCCCGCGCTGCGGGTGTGGCTGGACAGGGTGACGGTTGATGCGACGGAAAAGCGTGGACGAGCGCATGGCGGTCCCTTTCCGCCCGACCTGGCACGCTCCACGCGCGACGAAAGGTCACCTCAATCAATGCAAATGCGTGGAGGCACGATCAGGCTGCCGGATTGGAGTGGTCGGGGGTACATGGGGTGTACGTGAACGAGCACGTACTGCTGGGATCACCAGGATTCATCCCGGACCACCTCCAATCACACGAGACGCACATAGCCGCCCTAAGTTACCACAGGCAGGGGGAACCAGACCGACGATACCCGGGTGGCACCCCCGCCAGTAGGGAGAAGCTCACCAACAGTCGGCCTCCTTTCCCGTCATTCGAGTGCCCGGCCGCAGGCGGCGGAAAGCGCCCCGGTTCCCGCCGCCACGAAGCCGCCGCGAAGCCGCCGCTCCGCATGCCGTGAAGCCACCACCCGCAAGCCGCCACCAGCCGCCCACAAGCCGGGCGGATGGCGGTAGCTGCGAGAATGGGCGCGTGCGCGTACTAGTCATCGGATCCGGCGGGCGTGAGCACGCCCTGTGCCGCTCGCTCAAGCTCGACCCCCACGTCACCGACCTCCACTGCGCCCCGGGCAATCCGGGCATCGAGGAGGTCGCCACCCTGCACGCCGTCACCCCCACCGACCCCGGGCAGGTGGCCGGACTGGCCACGCGGATCGGCGCCGACCTGGTCGTCGTCGGGCCCGAGGCGCCGCTGGTGGCCGGGGTGGCCGACGCCGTGCGCGGCGCCGGGATCCCGTGCTTCGGGCCGTCCCGCGACGCGGCGATGATCGAGGGCTCGAAGTCGTTCGCCAAGGACGTCATGGCCGCCGCCGGGGTTCCCACGGCGCGGGCCCGCACCTGCGCGACGCCGGAGGAGGCGGCCGCGGCGCTCGACGAGTTCGGCGCCCCGTACGTGGTCAAGGACGACGGGCTGGCCGCCGGCAAGGGCGTGGTCGTGACGAACGATCGCGACCTGGCGCTGGAGCACGCGCGGGCCTGCGAGCGGGTGGTGGTCGAGGAGTTCCTCGACGGGCCGGAGGTGTCGCTGTTCGCGTTGTGCGACGGGAAGGCCGCGGTGGCGCTGCAGCCCGCCCAGGACTTCAAGCGCGCCTACGACGGCGACCAGGGCCCCAACACGGGCGGCATGGGCGCCTACACGCCGCTGCCCTGGGCGCCCGAGGGGCTGACCGAGCAGGTGATGCGGGAGGTCGTCCACCCGACGATCGGCGAGCTGGCCGGGCGGGGCCTGCCGTACCAGGGCGTGCTGTACGTCGGCCTGGCGCTGACCGCCAAGGGGCCGAAGGTCGTGGAGTTCAACGCGCGTTTCGGCGATCCGGAGGCGCAGGTGCTGCTCGACCGGCTGGAGACGCCGCTCGGCGGGCTGCTGCTGGCCTGCGCGACGGGCACGCTGGCCGAGCATCCCGCGCCCGCCTTCCGTGACGGGTCCGCGGTGACCGTGGTGGTGGCGGCCGAGGGCTACCCGGTGGCGCCGACGAAGGGCGACCCGATCGACGGGCTGGAGCCGACGGACGGGGCGTACGTGATCCACGCGGGCACGCGGCGGGTGGACGGCGAGGTGGTCTCCGACGGCGGGCGGGTGCTCAGTGTCGTCGGCACCGGTCCCGACCAGCGCACCGCGCGGCGCAACGCCTACGACCTGGTGGCGCGGATCCGGCTGCGCGGCTCCTTCCACCGCACCGACATCGCCCGCACGGGCGCGGAGGACATGTGATGAAGCATCTGCACTCGGGCAAGGTGCGCGACCTGTACGAGACGCCCGAAGGGCTGCTCCTCATGGTCGCCTCCGACCGGATGTCCGCCTTCGACTACGTGCTGGAGACGCCCATCCCCGACAAGGGCGCCATCCTCACCCAGTTGTCGCTGTGGTGGTTCGAGCAGCTCGCCGACGTGGTGCCCCACCACGTCGTGGCGCCCGGTCCCGACGCGCGCAGCGTGCTGTGCCGGCCGCTGCGCATGGTGCCGGTGGAGTGCGTGGCCCGCGGCTACCTGGCGGGCGGCGGCCTGGCCGACTACCGGCGCGACGGCGCGGTGTCAGGGGTGCCGCTGCCCGAGGGCCTGGAGGACGGTTCCCGGCTGCCGGAGCCGGTCTTCACGCCCTCGACCAAGGCGCCGGTGGGCGAGCACGACGAGCCGATCTCGTACGAGCAGGTCGTGGCGGAGGTGGGCGCGGAGACGGCGGAGGAGCTGCGCCGCATCACGCTGGCCGTCTACACGCGCGGCGCGGAGATCGCGCGGGAGCGCGGCATCATCCTCGCCGACACCAAGATCGAGCTGGGCTGGGACTCCGACGGCGTGCTGACGCTCGGCGACGAGGTGCTGACCCCCGACTCGTCGCGGTTCTGGCCCGCGGACGGATGGACGCCCGGCCGCGCACAACCGTCATTCGATAAGCAATTTGTCCGCGATTGGCTAATGTCGCCCGAATCGGGATGGGACAAATCCTCCGGTAACCCGCCGCCCCCTCTTCCGGACAAGGTGGTCGAGCAGACGAGACAGCGCTACCTGGAAGCGTACGAACGCATCACCGGCCGTTCCTTTAACGGGTGATTCGGCCGGGGCACGGGGTGCGAGCGGCTACTGTTGGCCCGGTCCCCCGCCCCCAACCGATGACTTCCGAGGAGCCGCCGGAAATGGTCCGTTACCGCGTGCGCGGTGGCAACGCCCTGCGTGGAACCGCCTTCATCCAGGGCGCGAAGAACGCCGTGCTGCCCATGATCGGCGCCGCTCTGCTCGTGCCCAAGGGCCGCACGGTCCTGCGCAACGTGCCGATCATCGAGGACGTGCGCCGGGCCGTCGAGCTGGCCGAGGTCGTGGGCGCCCACGTGGAGCTGCACGAGGCCGAGCGCACGCTGGTCATCGACGCCTCGCGGCTCGACAGCGCGGTGCTCCCGGCCGAGATCGCCCGGCGCTTCCGCGGCTCCGTGCTCTTCACCCCCGCGCTGTTGCACCGGCTGGGCGAGGCGATCGTCGAGGGCGTCGGCGGCTGCAACCTGGGCAGCCGCAACCTCGACTTCCACTACCTCGGCTACAAGCGTCTCGGCGCGGTCGTGGACGAGGGCGAGACCGTCATCCACGTCAAGGCGTCCGGCCTGACCGGCGCCACGCTCTACCTCGACACGCCGTCCCACACCGGCACCGAGAACCTCATCATGGCCGCCGCCCTGGCCAAGGGCACCACCGTGATCGAGAACGCCGCCCTGGAGCCCGAGGTCCTCGACGTCATCGACATGCTGACCAAGATGGGCGCCCGCATCAGCGGCGGCGGCACCGGGTTCATCACCGTCGAGGGCGTCGAGGAGCTGCACGCCGTCGAGCACACCGTGATGCCCGACCGGCTCGACGCGGGCGTGTTCGCGATGGCGGCGGCCATCACCGGCGGTGAGCTGAGCCTCGTCGGCACCGGCCTCGACCTGGGCGTGGTCCGCTACAAGCTGGAGCAGATGGGCGTCGACTTCGCCCGGCAGGGCGCGGTGCTCAACGTGCGCTGCGACCGCCGGCCGCTGCGCCCGATCAACATCATCACCGACACCTACCCCGGCTTCGCCACCGACCTCCAGTCACCCATGATGACGGTCGCGGCGCTGGCCGACGGCACCAGCTACATCCACGAGCGCATCTTCGACGGCCGCTTCGCGCTGGCCGGCGAGCTGAACAAGATGGGCGCCGACGTGGAGGTCGACGGCAGCCGCGCGATCGTGCGCGGGGCCACCCCGCTGACGGGCGCGCGGGTGACCGCGCACGACCTCCGCTCGGGCATCGCACTGGTGCTCGCGGGACTCGCGGCCGAGGGCGAGACCCTCATCGAGTCGGGATACCTCATCGACCGCGGCCACGCGCATCTCGCCGACCGAATGCGGGCGCTCGGAGCGGACATTACACGAGAGATTTCTGAAGGTTGAAAATGGCCGGGAAATAGTCCCTGAGCTGCCAAGACTGGTTGCGTCGCGGCCAACCTGAAGCACTTTCCGGAAAAGTCGGGCGTGACATTACGGCCCTCGCGAGCGATCGTTCCAAAAGAGAGCACTGCAAGTTACGGCAGGATGGGACGAACATTGGTCGAGAGGGCCGAAGAAACAACCCGAGTGTCGCGCCCGGGCGCCATGACACCGGACCTCACCATTGGCGTGGTCGGGCCCCACGATCTGGTCGAGCGCGTCATGTTGATGGGGCACGCCGCCGCGCCACTGCCCTGTCGCCTCGTGGCCGCCGCGTACCGCGATGAACAGGAGGCGCCCGACAAGGTGACACGGCTCGGTCCCGGCGTGGACGCGTGCCTGTTCGCCAGCCCGGTCCCCTATGACCTGGCCAGGCGTTCGGGTGTGCTGACGATGCCGGCGACGTACGTGCAACTGGGCGGCGCGGCACTGGTGGCCGCGCTGGCCAAGGCTGCACTGGATCCGCGCATCGAACCACAGCGGGTGAGCATCGACGTGGTGTCACGTGCGGACGTGGAGGAGGCGTACACCGACCTCGGCATTCCCGCGTCCGACGTGCACAGCCGCGACGAGCCGGGGGCCACCGGCACGATCGCGGCCTACCACGAGCGCCTGAACAGACAGGGGGCCACCACGGGAGCGCTGACGTGCTTACCGGCGGTGGCCGACCGCCTGCAGACGGCGGGGGTTCCGGTCATCAGGATCAGGCCCACGTCGGCGGCGGTGCGCAGCGCGCTGCACACGGCCGCGTTGCTCGGCGCGCACCACAGGCTGGAGGAGTCGCAGCTCACGGTGGTGCTGGTGGAGGTGCCGACGCTGCGCGAGCCGGTGCGCCGCGCCGCGCCGCGTTACTGGCGCGACGAGCTGCGGCTGTCGCTGCACCGGCTGCTGGTGCAGGAGGCGAACCGCATCAACGCCACGGTGTGGCCGATCGACGATCACAGCTACCTGGTCACGGCGACCCGGGGCTCGATCACGGCGGCGACCGACGGCTTCAGGGTGCTGCCCTTCGCCTCCAGGATCCGCGAGGAACTGGGGCTGGCCGTCGAGGTGGGCGTGGGCATGGGCCGCACGGCGCACGACGCGGAGGCGCACGCGCGCGCGGCGCTGGCCCGGACGCAGGCGGGCAAGCAGGCCCAGGGGTTCGCCGTGGACCGCGAGGGCCGAGCGCTCATCCCCGCGCCCCGGATGCCGCCGACGGGCGCCGGCACGCTCAAGCCCAAGGGCGTGGAGGTGCTGGCCCGGCTGGCGGCCAAGCTGGAGGGCGGGGACACGGTGGTGGACGCGGAGGGCGCGGGCAAGATGCTCGGCGTCACGCCGCGCACGGCTCGACGGTTGCTGCGCACGCTGGTTGACGAGGGACTCGCGTGGCCGCTTCCGCCGAACCGCACGCCGCAGCCGGGGCGCCCGCGCCAGCTGTACCGGCTGATAGTGGAGAAACTCGGTCCTCGCTGACCGATTTGTGCCCGCCGTCCCGCTTTGGGGCGGTGGGCCTTTTCTTTTCGTTCCGTTACGGCACGGCCGCCCTCCCCCCACCCGCCGCACGGGGCTGAGGGCCTCCAGGGAGACGGCCTCTGACCGGATGGTGGCGGGCCGCCGTTACGGCGCACTCCGGGCCATGGCTTCCGTCGAACGAGACCATGGCTCCCGTCGAACGGGACCGCGGCGTCACGCCCCCACGAGACCCGGAGCAACCGGACTTTGCCTGCCATTGGGGTGCCGACGGATTTTTGGGGGCATGACGGCGTGGTTCTTGGTTGACCGTTGCGGATCGGGGTATGTTCTCGGACGCCCCCGATCGACGGGATTCGGACGGGGGCGCCAACATTTCATGGTCCTGCCGGTCAGCACGCGCAGGCGATGCCCGTGACCGGGGCCGTGAGGGCGTCCACGGGGCCACGGCTGACCCCTGAGGCGGTCTTTACGGGGAAGCCTTCCCTCGCCCAGTACTCGAAGCCGCCGATCATCTCCTTGACCGGGTAGCCGAGCCTGGCGAACTCCAGGGCCGCCCGCGTCGCGCCGTTGCATCCGGGACCCCAGCAGTAGGTCACGACCGTGACGCCGCCGGGGACGACCTCCGCGGCCCGTGCGGCGATCTCGGCGGTGGGCAGGTGGACGGCACCCTGGACGTGCCCCTGGTCCCAGCTCTCGCGGCTGCGGGAGTCGACGACGACGATGCCGGGCACCCCGGCGGCCAGGTCGGAGGCCACGTCCGAGACGTCGGTCTCGAAGGAGAGGCGGCCGGCGAAGTGGGCGAGCGCCGCGGCGTCGGCGGCGGGCGGAACCGCGGTGACCGCCGACACCACGGTGGCCCCCGGAGCCGACACGGCCGGGGACGCCGGCATGGCGGCGGGCGCGGAAGTGGGTGCGGACATGGATGCTCCCGTCGTCGGGCGGATGTGCGTGACCGGCCCCGCGACCAGGGGTCCGGCTTCAGCAGGATCCTCGCAGCGGCCGCGTGTCCGGCGACAGTGGCGGTCAAGACCCCTACCGATGAGATACCGCCAATTGTCTGTCCGATATCCGCAGGTTTTTTGTCGGAGTCGACCGCTATTGTCAGGAGCTATGAACCAGAACACCCCTGACCGCCGCTCTCCCCTCCTCGTCTGGGGCGCGCTCGGCACCGTCTATGTGGTGTGGGGCTCGACCTACCTCGGAATCGGCGTGGCCGTCGAGTCGATCCCTCCCATGCTGAGCGGCGCGATGCGGTTCCTCGTCGCGGCCGTGCTGCTCGGGGGCATCGTGCTGGCCAAGTCAGGGCTCCAGGCGTTCCGGATGACCCGGCGGGAGTTCCTCGGGGCCGCCGGGGTCGGCCTGCTGCTGCTCACCCTGGGCAACGGCATGCTGGCCGTCGCCGAGCAGTACATCAGCACCGGCCTGGCCGCGCTGCTCGTGGCGTCGGTGCCGCTGTGGCTGGTCGTGTTCAGGTTCGTGGTGCGGGACCGGCCGAAGACGCTGACGCTCGCCGGCGTCCTGGTGGGGCTCGCCGGAGTCGCGGCGCTGTCGCTGACCGGCGCCCAGGACGGCAGCGCGACCGGGATCGTGGTGGTCCTCCTGGCGTCGCTGTCGTGGTCGGTGGGCTCGTTCCTGTCGAGCCGCATCGCGATGCCGGCCAACGCCTTCGCCACCAGCACGGTGGAGATGCTGGCGGGCGGCGCCGGGTTGCTCCTGATCGGCGGCGGGCTGGGCGAGCGGCTGGACGTCTCCGCGATCACCGGGCGGTCCTGGATCGCCCTGGTCTACCTGGTGCTGGTCGGGTCGCTGGTCGGCTTCACGGCGTTCTCGTGGCTGCTCGGCAACGCGCCCATCTCGCTGGTGTCGACGTACGCGTACGTGAACCCGGTGGTGGCCGTGGTCCTGGGCGCCCTCGTGCTGAGCGAGCAGGTGACGCTGCAGATCATCGCGGGCGGCCTGGTGATCCTGGTCGGCGTGGCGCTGGTCATCTCGACCGAGCGCAAGGGGCGCCGGTCGGGCCCTGACGAGACCTCCGGGGAGGCCCCGGACGAGGCCCGGAGCGTGGCGCGCGAAGAGGCCGGGGCCCGCGCCGACGGTTAGCGCGGCCCCGGAGCCTCAGAGCCGGCCGCGGAAGGCCGCCGCGGCCGTCAGGAAGGCGTCGTTGGCCTCCGGGTCACCGATCGAGATCCGCGCCCCCTCACCCGCGAACGGGCGCACCGCGACGCCCTCCACCGCGCAGGCGGCGGCGAAGTCGAGCGTGTGCTCGCCGAGGCGGAGCCAGACGAAGTTGGCCTCCGTGGGCGGCACCGTCCAGCCCTGGGCGAGCAGCGCCTCGCGGACCCGGGTGCGCTCCTTGACCACCCGCTCGACCCGTTCCAGCAGCTCGTCCTCGGCCTTCAGGGAGGCGACCGCCGCGACCTGCGCCAGGTGGTTGACCGCGAACGGCACCATCGCCTTGCGCACCGCCTCGGCGACCGGCTCGTGCCCGATCAGGTAGCCCACCCGCAGCCCGGCGAGGCCGTACGCCTTGGAGAAGGTGCGCAGCACGCACACGTTGGGCCGGTCGCGGTAGGGGGTCAGGCCGTCGGGGACGTCCTCGTCGCGCACGTACTCGCGGTAGGCCTCGTCGAGCACCACCACCACGTCGCCGGGCACCCGGTCGAGGAACGTCTCCAACTGGGCGCGGCGGATCGCGGTGCCGGTCGGGTTGTTGGGGTTGCAGACGAACACCATGCGGGTGCGGCCGGTGATCGCCTCGGCCATGGCGTCGAGGTCGTGGTCCTCGCCGGCCAGCGGCACGCGCACGGAGGTGGCCCCGGACAGGTCGGCCAGCAGCGGGTACGCCTCGAAGGAGCGCCAGGCGTAGACGACCTCGGCCCCGGGCTCGCCCACGGTCTCGAAGAGCTGCTGCGCCACGGTGACCGAGCCCGCGCCGAGCGCCACCTGCCCGGCGGGGACGCCGTAGCGCTCGGCGATGGCCTCCGTCAGGGCGACGGCGGCCGGGTCGGGGTAGCGGTTGACCTGGCGGGCGCCGGCGGCGATGGCCTCGACCACGGACGGCAGCGGGTCGTAGGGCGACTCGTTGGAGGAGAGCTTGTACGACCGCCCGTCGGCGGCGGCCACGGCCTTGCCCGGCCGGTAGGGCGGCATGGTGTCGAGAATCGCGCGGAAACGAGGCATGCCCCAACTTTAGGAGCATCGCCAGGACCTGGTGTGCCGGGGCGTACTCCGGCAGGGGCGCCCAGCCGCCGTCGTGGCGGCGTCACTCCTTGAGGGAGCGCAGCATGGGCGGGTGGAGGAGCTCGGCGGGGCCGCGCCGGTAGAGCTTGGCGGGGCGGCCACCGTCGCGCGTCGTCGTGGCGCCCGTCTCCACGAGGAAGCCCTCGGCCTTGGTGACCTTGCGGTGGAAGTTGCGCGGGTCCAGCGGGCGGCCCCAGACGATCTCGTACACCCGCCGCAGGTCGGCCACGGTGAACTCGGGCGGGCAGAAGGCCGCCCCGAGCGGGGTGTACTCCAGCTTGGCCCGGGCCCGCTCGATGCCGTCGAGCATGATGCGCCGGTGGTCGAAGGCCATCACGGTGAGCTCGGCGACCGGCTGCCAGCTCATGTGCGCCTTCTCCGAGGCGGGCAGGTCCGGGGCGAGACCGAGGTAGGCGACGCTGACGACGCGCTGGCGCGGGTCGCGGTCGGGGTAACCGTAGGTCTGGAGCTGCTCCAGGTGGACGGGCGCGCCGGGCAGGCCGGCTCGCTCGGCCAGGATGCGCTGGGCCGCGGCCGGCAGGTCCTCGTCGAGCTGGACGAACCCGCCCGGCAGCGACCAGCGGCGCAGGAACGGCGGGTTGTCGCGCCGCCACAGCAGCGCCGACAGCGCCTGGCAGCGCACGGTGAGCACGACCAGGTCGACGCTGACCGGGACGCTCGGGACCATGGCCTGCACGTTACACGCACCCCCCACGTCCCCGCGGCGTCACGAGCCGACGCGGACGTCCAGACGTCACGAGCCGACGCGGACGTCCAGACGTCACGAGCCGACGCGGACGTCCAGACGTCACGAGCCGACGCGGACGTCCAGACGTCACGACGTGATGCGGACGTGCAGGCGTTCTGTGGTCTCCTGGCCGGAGGGCAGCCTGACCCCCACCTTCACCCAGGCGTCCGGCGGCACCTGCGCCCAGTCGAACGGCACCCATGCCGTCTGCATGCCCTCGGGCAGCTCCTCAAGCGGGTCCTCGTCGAGCCAGCCGACGGCGGCCACGTCGAGGTCGCGGGCGCCGCTCTCCCACTCCACGGTGACCGTGCCGCCCTTGAGGTTGTAGCCGCGCACCTCGACGCCGTCCTGGACGTCACGCCCGCGCCGGATGGCGTCGACGGCGATCGGCCGGGCCCAGTCCTTCATGACCTCGCTCTCCAGGGACGGCGAGCCGCAGGTCATGAAGTCGCTCCACATGTAGGAGACGATCTTCTGGACGTACCGGCCGGCCATGGTGATGGCCTGGTCGAGGCGCTTCTTGTCGGTCTTGCCGCGCGTGCCCTGCGCCGCGCACGGCGGGTCGCCGGAGGGCTCGAACGCCTCGACGTTGGCCCAGAGCTGCACGTCGCGCCCGCCCTTGAGCAGCTCCTCGCGGACGAGCGCCATCTCGCGGTAGTAGTCGCGGGTGGAGCCGTGGTACGCGGTGCCGTACGTGCTCTCCCCGACGACGGGCCGCAGCCGCTCGTCCACCTCGTCGTCGCGCTCGTCGGGCCAGAACAGGCCGACCTTGCCGGTGCCGCGGCTGTCCTGCGGCGCGATGATGCCGACACCTGTGAGGGCCAGCGCCTTGAACGCCGCGGCCACCTGCTTGGGCGTCTGACCGAAGCCGACCCGCTTGCGCGCGTCCAGGTAGGGGCTGATGAGGATGGGCTTGCCGGGCAGCTCCTGCTCGACGATGTCGTGCTGGCCCGCGTACACCTGCAGGGTCGGGTTGTTCGCGAGCGTGGCGCCCATCTGCACCTCGAACGGCTGGTAGACGCCGCCGAGCGAGGCGCGGCCGGCGAAGCGGACGCCGTAGTCCTGCAGGATGCGGCGGGTCAGCGTGGTGAGCGTGTCGAGGTGCTTGGGGTTGGCCCTGGTCTGGTTGTCGGGCTGGCGCGGCGCCAGCGGCAACGCCGGGAAGATCTGGATGCCGAACTGGTCGCCGAGGTCGAGCAACTCGCTCAGGCTGTCCTTGAACTCTCCCTGCGCGTTCTTGACGGCGCCCGCGACCACGATCAGGTCGTACGGCCGGGGCTTGGTGAAGTCGCAGGTGGGGTCGTCGGAGAGGTCCGTGGGGGCCAGGAGGCGGTAGTAGACGCGCCGGCCCGACACGACCCGGTGCTCCATCGCGGCGCAGCGGAACAGGCCGTCGCCGAACGCCTCGTCGGTCCGGTAGACGTAGGTGCGGGCCACCCGGTTGCCCGGATTCGCCTTCTTCAGGTCGCGCTCGGCCGCGTCGTGGCAGGTGAGCCCGTCCTCCTGGCAGTCCTTGTAGAGGGAGTCGCGCTCGCCCTTCTTGGTGAGGATCACACCGTCGTCGTCCACGGGACGGTACTGCAGGCCGTAGCCGATCCGGATGACCGTGTCGCCGCCGACGTTGTGGATCTCCTGGAGCTGCTTGCGCCAGGTGCACGGGTTGGAGGCGGGCGTCACCCAGTAGCCGGTGACGGCGTACGGGGCGGACTCGCCGGTGTCGAACGTGCCGCAGGGGTCGGTGAACTCGCTGACCTGGGGCGTCGGGAAGGTGGAGGTGGGAGTCGGCGAGGTCTGCCTGGCGACGGGCTTGGACGGCCGGTCCGACGGGAGGACGATGACCACGGCCGCGACGGCCGCCAGGATCGCCACGCCCACGAGCACGAAGAGCCAGCGCACGTTGAGGAACCTATCGTCCTGGGGATATGCCGGATGTCAGCCGTCAGCGCAGGCCCGCGGCCCAGGCTTCGAGCTGGGCGACGAACCGCTTGGCCGAGTTGGGCCAGTGGTGGTTGGCCCGGGCGGCCGCGTAGCCGCGCGCGCCCTGCGCCCGCCGCTCCCTGACGTCGTCCCGGAGCGTGAGGACGGCCTGCGCCACGGCCTTGGGGTCCTCCCAGGGCACCACGACGCCGGAGTCGTACCGCTCGACCAGCTCGACCGCCCGCGGCGACGGCGTGGTGATGACGGGGATTCCGTGCGCCATGTACTCCACGATCTTGGTGGGCATGGAGTGGCGGTAGTTGGGCTCGTCGTGCAGCAGTGACAGGCCCGCGAGGGCGCCGTCGAGCCGCTTGAGCGCCTCGTCGTTCGGCATGAAGTCACGCCACTCCAGCAGGCCCTCGGTGACGGCCTGGTTGAGCACCGGACGGCTCTGCGGGTCGGCGTAGCCGATCAGCTCGACGGCCACCCGGTACGGCTGGAGCAGCCGGGCCACCTCGATGGCCTCCATGACGCCGCGCGCCCTGGACAGCCAGCCGAGGTAGACGACCCGGTCGTCGCCCGGGGGCGTGACCGAGTCGGGCACCCACGTCTCGTTGGGCACGATGAGGTGGGCGTGCTTGAACCGGCCGGCGTAGGCCGTCTCGGCCAGCAGCAGGTGCATCCGGCGCTCGGCCATGCCCTCCAGCATGCGGGCGAGGAAGCGGGCCGGCGGGCGCAGCATCGACGGCAGCCACGGCTTGAGCGACAGCGTCGCCGGGGTGTCCTCGTGGACGTCCCAGACGACGGGCGGGCTGTTGCGCACGCCCCAGACGGCGAACAGCAGCTCGGGGTCGTGGATGAGCACGAGGTCGACCTTGTCGCGCATCCGCTTGAACAGCCTGCGGGCCGCCCAGACGGCCGCGACGCGCTTGCGCTGCGCCGCCCGCGGCAGGTCGACGCCGGTGACCCAGGGCCGGGGCACGATGCCGTGCGCCGTGAAGGACGCCGCATACGTGACTTCATGACCGGCATCCACGAGGGCGCGGATCTGCCGGTGCAGGATCCGCGCGTCCTCGGGGTTATGCACCACCGTCATGACGAGCACGTGCACAGCGCGCAACCCTCCGTCGCTACAGCCGCTCGACGCGTTCACCCTCGGCGAGGACGCCGCGGGTGTCGAGCACGAGCCTGGCCTTCGCCTCGACCATGTCCAGGTCGAACGCGGAGTGCTGCTGCATCAGCAGCGTCACGTCGGCGCCGACCACGGCCTCGGCCAGATTCTCTTCGCGCGGCACGGGTGTGCCGTCGACCGACCACTCCCTGACATACGGGTCCACGAACGAGAGGTCGGCGCCCAGCTCCAGCAGCGCACGGGCCACGGGGAGGGCAGGCGTCTCGCGTTCGTCGGCGATGTCCGGTTTGTAGGTGACGCCGAGCATAACCACTTTGGCGCCGTTCACGGGCTTCTTATGCCGGTTCAGCAGTCGCTGCACTCGCGCGACCACGTACGACGGCATCCGCTCGTTGATCTCCTGCGCCAGCTCGACGAACCGGAACGGGTAACCGAGCTTGCGCACGGTGTACGACAGGTACGACGGGTCGACGGGGATGCAGTGACCGCCCACGCCGGGCCCGGGCAGGAACTTCTGGAAGCCGAACGGCTTGGTGGCCGCGGCCTCGATCGACTCCCACAGGTCGATGCCCAGCTCGTCGCAGAAGATCGCCATCTCGTTGACGAGGGCGATGTTGACGTGCCGGTAGGTGTTCTCCAGCAGCTTGGCCATCTCGGCCTCGCGGGTGCCGCTGACGGGCACGACCTGCTCGATGAAGCGGCTGTAGAAGGAGGTCGCCCGGTCGCGGCAGGTGGGCGTGTAGCCGCCGACGACCTTAGGGGTGTTGCGCAGGCCGAACTTCGGGTTGCCCGGGTCGATGCGCTCGGGCGAGAAGGCGAGGTGGAAGTCCTCGCCGGCGACCAGGCCGGAGCTCTCCAGCAGCGGGCGGGCCACCTCGTCGGTGGTGCCCGGCCAGGTGGTGGACTCCAGGACGACGAGCGTGCCCTTGCTGAGGTTGCGCGCGACGGCCTTGGTGGCGCCCTCGACCGCGGACAGGTCGGGGCGGTGGTCCTCGTCCAGCGGAGTCGGCACACAGATGACGATCGTGTTGCTCCTGGCCAGGACGGACTGGTCGAGCGTCGCGCTGAAGCCGTTGGCCAGCATGTGCTCGAGGTCGGCGTCGGACAGGTCGTCGATGTAGGACCGTCCGGCGTTGAGCGCGTCGACCTTGGCGGGGTCGACGTCGACGCCGACGACCTTGAGCCCGGCGGCCACCGCCTCCTTGGCGAGCGGCATGCCGACGTACCCCAGGCCGATGACAGACAAGTCTATTTCTGTCACAGCGGTGCCTTGGAAAGCCGGAAACAACACTTCATGGTCGCAAAGGTTATCTCAAGTCCACCTAGCTCACGCCTAATGCGACTGAACCTGTCGTAACAGACAGGCAATCCGGAGCCCATCCTCAGGTGATGGACCGGTAAAGGTCCCGGTAGGTCTCGGCCACGCGACCCCAGGTGCGCTTGGCCGCGACCTCGGCGCGGCCGGCCTCGCCCATCTCGGCGCGCCTGGCCGGATCGTCCCTGAGTCCGGCGATGGCCTTGGCCAGCTCGGCGGGGTCGCCGGGCGGCACGAGCAGCCCCGCGCCGTCGGAGCCGACCAGCTCCGACAGCGCCGGCAGGTCGCTGAGCACGACCGGCTTGCCGAGGGCCATCGCCTCGACCGGCTTGAGCGGCGTGACGAGCCGGCAGACGCGCAGGTCCTCGCGGGGGCAGGCGAAGATGTCGATGGCCTCCTGGGCCTGCAGCGCCTCCTCGGGCCCGACCCGGCCCGGCAGGATGGCGCTGGTGAGCGACAGCTCCTCGACCAGCTCCAGCAGGTTGGGCCGCTCGGCGCCGTCGCCGACGATGAGCACGCGCACCGGCGCGCCCTGGTCGCGCAGCAGCGCCGCGGCCCGCAGCAGGGTGGCGAAGCCCTCGTAGGCCACGATGCTGGACACCGAGCCGACCACGATCTCGTCGTCGCCGATGCCCATGTCGCGCCGGAAGGACGCGCCGTCGTAGCGGGCCGTCAGCAGCGAGTCGTCCACCGCGTTGGGAGCCAGGAAGATCTTTTCCCTGGGCACGCCGCGCTCGACGATCTCCGTGGCCATCGTCTCGGCCAGCGTGACGACCGCGTCGGCCTCGCGCATCAGGAACGCCTCGCGCTCGCGCTGGAGCACGTGCCGCTCGCTGCCCACGCGGATGGGGTCGCGGGAGGCCCAGGTCTCCTCCAGGAAGCCGCGCACCTCGTAGACGTACGGGGTGCCGGTGCGCTCGCGCACGGCGTGGGCGACCGAGCCGTTGCGGTGGTCGGTGGCGGCGTGCAGGAGCTGCGGGCGCAGCTCCTTGACCAGCTCGGTGACCGCGTCGGCGCCGCGCACCATCCGGCCGCGCATCTCGAACGGCATCTCGCCGCGACCGTCGGGCAGCAGCCGGTGGTAGGGGATGCCGTCGATCTCCTCGTACGGCGTGACGTCGGCGAACCCCTGGAACATCGGCCAGCCCCAGCTCGTCACCACGTGCGGGTCGAGTCCCGCGGCCTGCTGGGCGGTGACGATGCGGTGGGTGCGGACGGTGTAGCCGGCCTGCGTGTACGGCAGGGCGTTGGTGACGCAGTGGAGCACCCGCCCCTGAACGCGCCCGCCGACGGTCACCTTGGCGCCGGGCGGGATGGGGTCGGGGCTGATGGCGGCCAGCTCGCCCTTGTAGTAGGCGGCCCGGCGCTTGACGAAGGGGTACTTGGTGTGGGCTTCGAGCACCTGCGCGGCCAGGGTGACGTTGCCCGCGTTCCAGTGCTCCTTGGCCTCGTTCCACGGGGCCCTGATGACGCGCATGCCGAACTTGCGGACGGCCTGGCGGGCCCGGCGGGCCGCGGGCCAGGCCACCCGCCCGACGATCGGGCGAAGGCGCGGCGGGAGGGCTTCGGCGGCGGCCTGCGCGACCCGCACGGGGTCGGACTTGACCTTGGTGTAGACCACCCTGGAGACGAGGACCGGGTGCTGGACGAAGCCCTTCAGCAGCCCACCGACACCGGCACGAGCGGACTTGGCGGAAACCTTGGAGGAGTCTGGTCGACTGGCGTCGGATACCACGCGGTGACCGTACCATAGGCAGCGTTTTTTCCCTTCCGCTCTGAAAGGCGAGGTCAATGAGGGAGAACCCCCTGGTCCTGCACGTGCTGGGCGCCCGGCCCAACTTCGTGAAAGCGGCCCCGGTGGTGCGAGCGCTCGGCGAACTCGGGGTGCGGCAGGGCATCATCCACACCGGTCAGCACTACGACGCGCTGATGTCGGACGTGTTCTTCGCCGACCTCGGCCTGCCGGAGCCGGTGGCCAACCTGGGGGTCGGCTCGGGCACCCACGCCAAGCAGACGGCGGCCCTGCTCGTGGGCCTGGAGGAGGTCGTGCTGGAGCACGCGCCGGACCTGGTCGTGGTCTACGGCGACGTCAACTCCACGCTGGCCGCGATCCTCGTGTGCGCCAAGCTGGGCGTGCGCACCGCGCACGTGGAGGCGGGGCTGCGGTCGTTCGACCGGGGCATGCCGGAGGAGGTCAACCGGATCGTCACCGACTCCCTGTCGGACCTGCTGTTCGCCACCTCCCCCGACGCGCTGTCGCATCTGGCGGCCGAGGGCGTGCCGGCCTCGAAGGTGCACCTCGTGGGCAACCCCATGATCGACAGCCTGTTCGCGGCGCTGCCGTCGCTGGACCCGGCGCCCGTGGTGGCGCGGCTGGACGCTCCGGAGCGCTACGCGGTGGCGACGCTGCACCGCCCCGCCAACGTGGACAGCCCCGAGGCGGCGGCCGAGCTGGTCTCGGCGGTGCTGGAGGTCTCGCGGCAGATCCCGCTGATCGTGCCGATCCACCCGAGGGGCCGCACCCGGCTGGCGGAGGCGGGGCTGGTCGACGGCCCGTCGGTCAAGGTCGTGGACCCGCTCGGCTACGTGGACTTCCTGTCCCTGGTCCGTGGCGCGGCGCTGGTGGTCACCGACTCGGGCGGCGTGCAGGAGGAGACGACCATGCTGGGCGTGCCGTGCCTGACCGTGCGGCCCAACACCGAGCGGCCGGTCACGATCACCCACGGCACCAACCGGCTGGTCACGCCGGCCCTGTTGCCCGCCGCGGCCGAGAAGGCGCTGGCCGACGGGGCCTCGACGCCGTCGGGCGAGCTGCCGCCCCTGTGGGACGGCGCCGCCGGGCCGCGCATCGCCCGGCTGATCTCGGCCTGGCTCAAGGGGGACAACCTCTCGCCGGCCGCCCAGGGCACGCGGTCCGAATAGCCCCACTTCGTACGGCATAGCCGGGTTCGTCACGGCTTTCGCCGTTTCGTCGGCGTGCTCCCCCACGCTCCGCGTACCATGACATCTCTCCGCTAAGCGATAGGCGAGCATCCCCATGGCCGAAACTCCCGAAGAGCCCTCCTTCCAGCGGCTCGGCCCCGTCAACTGGCTCCCGGAGGAGCGCAAGGTCGTCGAGCGCTACGAGACCGAGCTGAGGGAGCTGCGCCGGCGCCTGGAGATCGCCGAGGCCAAGGCCGCCTACGCCACCTGGAAGCTGGAGGCCACCCAGGCCAAGCGGACGTTCAAGCTGGGCGAGGCGATCGGCACCAAGCGGCCCGGCAAGGTGCTGGAGGCCGTCAGGTCCAAAGACCGCGCCCCCAAGCCGCCCACCCCGGTCACCGAGGCGATCGAGACGGCCAACAACCGGCCGCCGCTCGTCGAGGTGCCCGCGGTCAAGTGGCCGGCCGGGCCGGTCAACCGGCCCGGCCTGAAGGTCGCGGTCATCCTGGACGACTTCTCCCGGATGGCGTTCCGCTACGAGTGGGACCAGATCGAGTTCGGGCTCAAGGACTGGCCGGAGATCTTCGCCGAGAAGCGGCCCGACGTGCTGTTCTGCGAGTCGGCCTGGCACGGCAACCAGGGCCGCTGGCGCTACCAGATGACCGGCACCAACGCGCCCAAGGAGCCGCTGCGCGACCTCGTGGCCTGGTGCAGGGCGGAGGGCATCCCGACGGTCTTCTGGAACAAGGAGGACCCGCCCAACTTCGACTTCTTCATCGACACGGCCAAGCTGTTCGACTACGTCTTCACCTGCGACGGCGACATGGTGCCGAAGTACCGCGAGGTGCTCGGCCACGACCGGGTGGACGTGCTCCAGTTCGCCGCCCAGCCGCGCGTGCACAACCCCGTCCAGCAGAAGGAGGGCCGGCTGCACGACGTGGTCTTCGCCGGCATGTACTTCCGCGACAAGCACCCCGAGCGGCGCGAGCAGATGGAGGTCGTGCTCGACCCGATCCGCGAGCTGGGCCTGCACATCTTCGCCCGCAACGGCGACGTGGACGAGAAGTACGCCTGGCCGGAGAAGTACCGCCCGCACATCGTCGGCGAGCTGCCCTACGACCGGATGCTGGCCGCGTACCGGATGTACAAGGTCTTCCTCAACGTCAACTCCGTGCTCGACTCGCCGACCATGTGCGCGCGCCGCGTCTTCGAGCTGTCGGCCTGCTCGACGCCGGTGGTCTCCGGCTGGTCGCGGGCCATCGAGGAGACCTTCGGCGAGCTGGTCCCGATCGCCCGCGAGCCGGTCGAGTCGTACAACCAGGTGCTGCACCTGATCAACAGCCCCGAGCTGCGGGCCCGGATGGGGCACCTGGCCATGCGCGAGGTGTTCGACAAGCACCTGTTCTCGCACCGCGTGGACCAGATCCTGTCGTTCCTCGGCCGGCCGGCGCCGTCGCGCTCGCGCTCCATCTCGGTGGTGCTGCCGACCAACCGCGCCGCGCAGATCGAGCACGCCATCTCGTCGGTGGCCCGGCAGATCCACCGGCCGCTCCAGCTCGTCATGGTGCTGCACGGCCTCGACATCGACCCCGTCGTGGTGGCCGACAAGGCGCGCATGGCGGGCATCACCGACGTCGTGGTGCTGCCGGCGGCGCCCGAGCTGTCGCTCGGCGCCTGCATGAACCTGGGCATCGCCGCCGCCGAGGGCGAGCTGATCGCCAAGATGGACGACGACAACCTGTACGGCGAGCACTACCTGTCGGACCTGGTGCGCGCCTTCGACTACACCGACGCCGAGCTGGTCGGCAAGGGCGCCCACTACTCCTACTTCGAGGGCAGCAACACCACCATGCTGCGCCTGCCGGGTCTGGAGCACCGATACTCGTTCCTCGTGCAGGGCGGCACGTTCCTCGGCACGGCCGGCATGTTCCGCTCGTACGGCTTCGCCGACATCACCCGCGGTGAGGACACCCACCTGGTGCGCCGGCTGAAGGCGGACGGCGTCAAGATCTACTCGGCCGACCGCTTCAACTTCGTCTACTGGCGCAGCGCCGACGCGAGCATGCACACCTGGCAGGCCGACCACATCAAGCTGACCCGCAACGCCCAGTTCTCCTTCGTCGGCCGCCCCGACGACCATGTCCTGATCTGAAACGCCCCGATCTGACGCGTCCTGATCTGACACGTCCCGAGATGGGCGGATCCGCGTCCGCCGGTCCCGGTCGTGCGGTGACCGGGACCGGCGGGCGGCTCAGCCGTGCAGTTTCGCCAGACGTTCGTCGGCGAGCCGGCCGAGCTCGTACAGGCCGTCGCGTTTGACCTTCTCGCCCACCACGAGCAGGCTCAGCACGGCCTTGCCCCGGCGCACCAGCACGGTGCCGACCTGGACGTCCTGTCCCCCGCCCGTGGCGGTGGTGAGGTAGGCGCGCGACTGGTCGCCGCGCCGCGGCATGGACAGTTCGCGCGTGCGATAGGTCACCTTCGTGCCGTTGACGGCCGCCGTGTAGGAGGTGCACCCCTCGGGCAGCGGCGCGGGGAACCCCTGTGTGGGCATCGACACGATCGCCTCGGTGATCGACCCCTTGTCGGAGGCGAACGCGACGACGGCGGCGGGCGCCCCGGCCACGGCCGGCTCGGTGGCGTCGAGCTGCGCGGCCTTGGCGCACTCGGGCCGTTCCGCGCTGGCCGCGCGGACCGCGGCGAGGCCCTTGCGGGTGGCCTCCAGGCGGCCGAAGAAGCCCGTCTCGGGCCCGTGGACGACCTTCATCCCCTGGGGCGCCGGCAGCAGGAGGGCACGCAGCCGGCCCGCCTCGGCGGTGGCGGCGGCGACCCGCGCCGGGTTGGACCCGGTGGTCCCGGCGCTCCCCCCGGCGGCGCATCCGGCCATGAGCGTCACGCCCGCACATATCCCGGAAAAAGCCTTGAGTCCGGAAAACAGGTTGATAGTGGATTGACGATTTGACTTACCCAGCATATTTCCGAACGCTAGAGGAAACGGCACCCGCGGGGCCGCGCAACAGCGCTATTCATGGAATCGCGCGGTTTCATGGCGGCCATATGCATTCACCCCCATTCCCGGGCGAGCGGAGACACCCGGCGGGCTCGACCAGCAGCGAACTGGAGTCTCCGCGCGCCACCGGGCCCGAACGGGCGCACACCTCGCAAAGCGGCAATTCGCCGTAACAGGTCGCGCAAAAAGTTTCTCGGAGCGCTGCGCGGCGTAGCGCCGCATTTGCCCGCCGTCATCATGATCCACCACATGAGCGACATCGACCCGCGCCGGGCGCGCGACCTCGGGATGGACCGGCCGATTTCGCGCCGTGACTTCTTCGACGGCGTCGCCGTCGCCGCGGGCGCGGCGGCGGTGGGCGCCGTCACCGGGATCCCGCTCTTCCACGGCGGCCGCGACACCGGGCGGCCCGAGGAGCCCCCGTACCCGCCGGCGCTCACCGGCCTGCGCGGCGACGACCCCGACGCGCTCAGCGTGCCGCACGCGCTGCGCGACGGCCGCTTCTGGGAGCACGCCGGCGCGCCCCACCCCACGGGCGAGAGCTACGACCTGGTCGTCGTGGGCGCCGGTGTCAGCGGGGTCGCCGCCGCCCACGAGTGGCTGCGGCGCGATCCGGGGGCTCGCGTGCTCGTCCTCGACAACCACGACGAGATCGGCGGGCACGCGCGGCGCAACGAGTTCCGGGGCGGCGCGCGGCCGGGGCCGCTGATCGGGCCGGGCGGCTCGCCGTCGCTCGGCCCGCCCGAGGCGTGGACACCCGAGGGCAAGGAACTGCTCGCCCTCCTCGGCGTCGAGCCGGACGCGCTCGCCGGGCACACGGACCGGGAGCTGTATCCGGGTCTCGGGCTGCGCAAGGGCGTGATGTGCGACCGGGAGGCGTTCGGGCGCGACCGGCTGGTGCGCTTCGAGCCCGGCGTGGAGGCCGCGGAGTGGGTGAGCCGCCTGCCGATCGCCGAGCAGGCCCGCCGGGACCTGGTCATGCTCTGCACCGACCCGCCCGACTGGTTCCCCGGGATGTCCGGAGAGGAGAAGGAGCAGCGGCTGGCGGAGCTGACGTACTCGGCGTTCCTGCTGGACGTGTGCGGGGTCCACCCGGACGTGGAGCGGTTCTGCCGCACGATGCCGAGCGCCCGCTGGGGGTACGGCTCCGACTCCTTCGGCGCGATCGACGCCTGGGGCACCGCCCGCCGCTGGGACTACCCCGGCTTCGACGGCCTGGGGCTGGACCGGGACAAGCCGTCGCGGTTCAACTCGCCCACGGTCCGCAAGGAGTGGGACGCGGGCGCGCCGGTCCGCTTCCCCGAGGGCAACCAGGCGCTGGTGCGGATGCTGGTGGGCCGGATGATCCCCGGCTTCGCCGGCTCCACGTCCGCGGACGGCGTGACGACGGCCGCCTACGACTACGGCCGCCTGGACCGGCCCGGCAGCCGCGTCCGCCTCCGGCTGTCCAGCCCCGTGGTCTCGGTGCGCAACGACGGCGACGGCTCCGCCGCGACGGTCGGCTACTTCGACGGCTACCGGCTGAGGACCGTGAGCGCGGGGTCCGTGGTGCTCGCCTGCTGGCACACCGTCATCCCGTACCTCGCGCCGGAGCTGCCAGGTGACCAGCGGCGCGCGCTGCGGGCCGCCGTCAAGACGCCCGTGCTGCACGCCACCGTGCGGCTGCGCGACTGGCGGGCCTGGCACCGGGCGGGGCTGCGGGCCGTGCGCTGGACGGGCGCGTACTGGTGCCAGACGGAGCTGGGCAGGCCCGTGAGCGCGCCCGGCTACCCGTGCCCCAGGGACCCCTCGGAGCCGATCCTGGCGCATCTGGTGGCCGCGCCGAGCCGCTCGGAGCTCGGCCCCGTCCGCGGGGCGGCGGCGGGCCGCCAGGCGCTTCTCAAGACGCCGTACGAGAACCTGGAGTACACGCTGCGGGACCAGCTCACCCGGCTGCTGGAGCCGCACGGGTTCGACCCGGCCACCGGCATCGAGGCCGTCACGGTCAACCGGTGGGGCCACGGGTACGCGACCGAGTACCGCAGGCCGTGGCACGACTTCTACCCCGACGGACCGTTCCCCGCGGAGGCCGCCCGGCGGCCGTTCGGCCGGATCGCCATCGCGAACGCCGACGCCGCGCCGGGCGGCGGGTTCGACTCCGCGGTCACGGCGGCCTACCGGGCGGTGGACGACCTGACCCGCTGACCTACCGAACGGCTTTCAGGGTCGCCTCCCAGAGGCGCTCGGCCAGGGCCGGGTCGGACATGGTGGACGGCACCTCCCGGGGCGCCCGCCCGTCGAAGTAGCGCCCCTGGTGCTCTGCCCCGTCGCGGTGGGTGGCGAGGTGGACCAGGGTGCGCGCCCCGTGCTCCGGCGGCTTGGCGTACCCGGGCAGCGCCAGGAAGACCCGCATGAGCAGGGACCCGGCGGCGAACCCGGTGCGGATCACCCCCGGGTGGAAACACGTGGCCGCCACCCCGCGTGCCGCGAGCCCGACCGTGAACAGCGCGTTGGCCTGCTTGGTGTCGCCGTACTGGAGCCAGCCGTTCCACCTCCGCCGCTCCCGCGACAGGTCGGACGGGTCGAGCCGGCCGCTCCTGCCCGCCCGCGAGGAGGTGGTCACCACCCTGTCCACCCGGTCCGCCAGGGATCGGGTCAGCACGAACGGAGCCAGATGGTTGACCTGAATCATGAGCTCGTGGCCGTCGGGGGTCACGCTCCGCTTCGTGCTCATCACTCCGGCGTTGTTGGCGAGCACCGCGATGCGCTCGTAACGCTCGGTGAGCCGGGCCGCGAGCGCCCGCACGTCGTCCAGCGACGTGAAGTCGCACGTCAGCACGTCGGCCTTCGGACCGGCCAGGCCGCCCGCCACCTCGTCGAGCCGCCGCCGGTCGCGGCCCACGAGGACGACCCGGTGCCCGCGGCGGGAAAGCTCGGCCGCCGCGGCGGCCCCGATCCCGGCGCTTGCCCCAGTAATCACGCTAATCATCCTGTTCCTCCCACTGCGCCGGGAGCTTAAACGGTGCTAGTCTCCTGTGCGATCTTCCGGAGGTGTATTTACACAAAAGGTGGAAATGCCCCTCGACTCCGAGGTTGGGACATGGGCTCGCGTAACCGGTCAATTCGGTTCAAGATCTTCTTATTGCTGCTACTACCCCTCCTATCTCTGAGCGCGTTGTGGGGGTTCGCACTGAACCTCACCGTGGGTGACGGCCAGGCCCTCCTGCGGACCAACACCCTGTACCAGACGGTGGGGGTCACCTCGACCGAGCTGGGCCTCCAGCTTCAGGCCGAGCGCGCCCGCTCCGCCGTGGCGGTCACGACGCGTAAGCTCACCAAGGATCTCGGTGCCCAGCGAGCCCGCACCGACAAGGCCGTAGCCGACTTCCGCCGCGCCGCCACCGAGGCCGGCGACGCCGTCACCGCCGAACTGCGCCGCCCCCTCGACACCCTCGACGGGGCGCTCGCCCGGCTCGGTTCCATCCGCGCCGACATCGACGCCGGCCTCAGCTCCCGCCTCGTGGGCATCAACGCCTACAACGCCGTCCTCGACGCCCTCTTCCGCTTCTACGACCACATGGTCTCCGTGCCCGACCTCCCGCTCTTCCAGCAGGCCACGGCCATGCAGGCCATGGGCAACGCCCGCGAGGTCATCGCCCGGGAGCACGCCCTGATCAGCGGCGCCCTGGTCGACGGGCAGCTCACCGAGCCCGAGGCCGCCGCGTTCACCGAGTACACCGCCACCCGCAAGTTCCTGCACGCCCGCGGCCTGGCCGGCCTCGACGTCCAGCTCCGCCGGCCGTACGAGAAGGTGTTCGGCGGCGACACCTTCCGCGACTTCACCCGGATGGAGACGAGGATCGTCACCACCGGCGAACCTCCTCTCGACGGCCCCGCCTGGAACGCGACCGTCGGCCAGGTGATGGCCCAGCTCGACCGGCTCGGCACCTCCTCCTCCGCCGAACTCTCCGACCGGGCCACCGGGGCGGCCACCGCCATCCTCGCCCGCATCGCCGTCGCCGGCGTCGTCGGCCTGATCGCCGTCCTCGCCTCGATCGTCATCTCCGTGCGCCTCGGCCGCCGCCTGGGCGCCGAGCTGGCCGGGCTGCGCGCCGCCGCGCTGGAACTGTCGGAGGAGCGGCTGCCCGCCCTCGTCGAGAGCCTGCGCCGCGGCGACGACGTGGACCCCGCGAAGGAGGTCAAGCCGCTCAAGGTCAGCGGCTCCGCCGAGATCACCGACGTGGGCCGCGCGTTCGCCTCCGTACAGTGCACCGCCGTACGGGCCGCCGTGGGGCAGGCGGAGCTGCGCCGCGGCGTGAGCCAGGTCTTCCTCAACCTCGCCCGGCGCAAGCAGGGCCTGCTGCACCGCCAGCTCGCCCTGCTCGACAGCATGCAGCGCCGCACCCACGACCCGGACCGCCTGGAAGAGCTCTTCCGCGTCGACCACCTCACCACCCGCATGCGCCGCCACGCCGAGAGCCTGATCGTCCTGTCGGGGTCCGCCCCCGGCCGGGCCTGGCGCAAGCCCGTGTCCGTCCTCGACATCGTGCGGGCGGCCGTCGCCGAGGTCGAGGAGTACACCAGGGTCACGGTCGAGGCCATGCCGGCCAGCGCCATCGACGGCGGCGTCGCGGCCGACCTCACCCACCTCGTGGCCGAGCTGGTCGAGAACGCCACCCTGTACTCCCCGCCCGACTCCCCGGTCCAGGTCCGCGGCGACCTGGTGAGCAACGGGTACGCGATCGAGGTGGAGGACCGGGGATTCGGGCTCTCCCAGGCCGAGTACGCCGCGATCAACGCGCGGCTGGCCCGGCCCCCGGAGTTCGACCTCGCCGACAGCGACAGGCTCGGCCTGTTCGTGGTCGGCAAGCTGGCCGAGCGGCACGGCATCCAGGTGCTGATGCGCCGCTCGCCGTTCGGCGGCACCACGGCGATCGCCCTGGTGCCGCGCGCGCTGGTCAGCGAGCAGGTGGCGCTGACGGCCGGCGACGACGACCGTGACACCGGCCGCGAGGGCGGCGGGGGCACGGGCGGCGGATCCGGCCGGGGCACCGCCTCCGGGCTGCCCAGCCGTACGAGGAAGAAGAAGGCCCTCGCCGTGGTGAGCGGCGGGACCCATGCCGGCCTGCCCACGCGGGTACGGCAGGCAAACCTGGCGCCCCAGCTGAGGGCGGACACACCGTCCGAGCCGGAGCCGGAGCAGAAGACGGAACGCTCTCCCGACGAGGTACGCGATCTGTTCTCCGCGTTCCAACGGGGAACCCAACGCGCCCGAGAAGAAGCAAACGAGGAGGGGGAGGCATGAGCGCGCCCACGACCAACACCGGTGAGCTGAACTGGCTGCTCGACGACCTGACGACCAGGGTCGCGGCGGTCCGTCAGGCCGTGATCCTGTCGACCGACGGCCTGGCGGTGGGCTACTCCAAGGGTCTGTCCCGTGAGGACGCCGAGCACCTGTCGGCCGTGGCGGCCGGGTTCCAGAGCCTCGCCCGCGGCACCGGACGCCACTTCGGCGGCGGCGACGTCCGTCAGACCATCGTGGAGATGGAGTCCGCGTTCCTGTTCGTGACCGCGGCCGGCCAGGGCACGTGCCTGGCCGTGCTGGCCGAGGCGAACGTCGACGTCGGTCACATCGCCTACGAGATGGCGATGCTGGTCAAGCGGGTGGGCCAGCACATCTCGACCAACCCGCGGAACACCGCGCCATGACGGAGATCCCCCAGTGGCTGGACGAGGCGGCGGGGCCGGTCGTCCGGCCCTACGCGCTCATCCGCGGGAGGACGAGGTCGTCAGGGGACGCCTTCGACCTCGTCGCGACCGTGACCGTCGTCGGGGAGCCCTCCGACGAGGTGGCGGGCGAGCTGGGGCCCGAGCAGCGGCTCATCCTCCGGGCGGCGCGCTCCCCGATCTCGGTGGCCGACGTGGCCGTCGAACTGGACCTGCCCATCGGGGTCGTCCGGGTACTGCTCGGCGATCTGCGTGACAACGGCCTCATCTCTGTGACGTCCCCCTCAGCGGCGAGGCAGCGTCCGAACGATGGCATTCTCAAGGAAGTGATCAATGGACTCCGGGCTCTCTGACGACCCCGTGGCGCTGAAGATCCTCATCGCGGGGGGCTTCGGCGTCGGCAAGACCACCCTGGTGGGCGCCATCAGCGAGATCAAGCCGCTGCGCACCGAAGAGGTGCTGTCAGAGCGCGGGATCGGCGTGGACGACATCGACGGCGTGGAGGCCAAGACCACCACCACCGTCGCCATGGACTTCGGCCGCATCACCATCCGCGACGGGCTGGTCGTCTACCTGTTCGGGACACCGGGGCAGGAGCGGTTCTGGTTCATGTGGGACGAGCTGTCCTACGGCGCGCTCGGGGCCGTGGTCATCGCCGACACCCGGCGGCTGACCGACTGCTTCCCGTCCGTGGACTACTTCGAGCAGCGCGGCACTCCGTTCGTGGTGGCCGTCAACTGCTTCGACGGCGCGGAGCGGCACGGCGTGGACGACGTGCGGATCGCGCTCGACCTGGACCCGGACGTGCCGGTGCTGCTGTGCGACGTGCGCAGCCGCACCTCGGCCAAGGAGGTCATGGTCACGCTGGTGGAGCACTCCCTGCGGACCCTGACGGCGACGGGCTGACCCCCGGCGCCCCGCCCCCCGACGCGGCGCCTCCCGCGGCTCTGGCGGGCGCTACAGCGCCCGCAGGCCGTTGATGACCTCTCTCAGCAGGTTCTCCGTCGCGCCCGTGCTCTTGGCGAGCGGCGGACGCACCGAGACCAGCCCGTAGTGCAGCAGGTCGCCCAGGAGCACCCGTACCACCCCCACCGGGAGCTGCAGCTCCGCGGCGAGCTCCACCACGGGCCTCGCCTGCGCGGCCACGGTGGCGATCAGCCGCCGGTGCTGGGCGCTCAGCTCCGCCTTGGCCGGCGCGGGCAGGCCGCTGGCCACCACGCTCGCCAGCAGGTCGATCTCGGGCGCGGATGACCTGGTGCGTCCACGGGCGACCGCGTACGGCCGCACGACCGGCCCGGCCTCCTCGTCCACCCACTCGGGCTCGCGGCTCACGACTGAGTTCCCCCATCCTGGTCGCTTTCCTGGCGCCCGCGCCGCCAGCCCGACTGGAGGGAGGACAGCAGGGCCCTGGCCTCCTCGGGCGAGCGCTCGTCGGCGGAGTGGGCGGGCTGGTGCTGCGTATGGGTCCGGGAGGGCAGGCCGGCCCCCGGCCGGCCGCTCGGTGCGGACGCGCCGGCCCCCTGCTGCTGGAGCTGGGGCGGCAGGTTGGTCTGCCGTACGCGGCGGGGCAGCCCGGAGTCCGGCTGGGGCTCCGGCTGCTGCGTCTGGGCGCGGCGGGACGTGCGGACGCGGCGCGGCAGCGCTCCCGGCCCCGTGGCGCCCTCCAGGGCCTCCAGGGCCGCGGCGGGCCGCTCGGAGCCGTCGGGCTCCTGCCGGACCACCGAGACCGACACCGGCTCGAACTCCGGCATGTCCAGCGGCGGCGGCAGCATCTCCACCAGCATCGACGGGATGAGCACGATCGCCGTGGTCCCGCCGTACGGCGACGGCTTGAGCGTCACCGAGATGCCGTGCCGGCCGGCGAGCAGGCCGACCACCGCGAAGCCGAGCTGCTCGGTCTGCGCCGGGTCGAAGTCGGGCGGGGCCGCCAGGCGCAGGTTGACCGCCTCGCGCTGCTCCGGCGACATGCCGAGGCCCCGGTCCTCCACCTCGACCGCGAAGCCGCGGCCCACCATCTCGCCGCGCACCGACACCTCGTTGCCGGGCGAGGAGAACGTGGCGGCGTTCTCGATCAGCTCGGCGAACAGGTGCATGAGGTCCGCCACCGCCGAGCCGGAGAAGCCGCACTCGGGCATCGGGTAGACGCGGACCCGGGTGTACTCCTCGACCTGGGCCGCGGCGCCGTTCAGCACGTCCTCGACCGGGATGGTGCCGCGCCAGCGGCGCCCGGCGGACCCGCCCGACAGCAGCACCAGGCCCTCCGCGTGGCGGCGCATGCGGGTGGTGAGGTGGTCGAGCTTGAACAGCCGCTCCAGCGCCTCCGGCTCCTCGGTCTGGCGTTGCATGTCGTCGAGCAGCCTGAGCTGGCGCTGGAGCAGCGTCTGGCTGCGCCTGGCCAGGTTGCGCAGCGCCTCGGAGACGCCCTGGCGGAGCCTGGCCTGCTCGACGGCCGCGTCCACGGCGGTGCGCTGGACGCTGTCGAAGGCCGCCGCGAGATCCCTGACCTCGCTCGTGGTCTTGTCCGCCACGGTGATGGGCGGCGCCTCGGCGTCGACGTCGACGCTGTCGCCCCTGCGCAGCCGGGTGACCACGTCGGGCAGCTTGATCTCGGCCAGGTCCAGCGCGCTGCGGCGCAGGGCGCCGAGGTCGTAGGCGACGCGCCGGCCGGCCCGGATGGACACGACGACGGAGAAGATGACCGCGAGCAGCCCGAGGGCGCCCGCGATGCCGGCGCGGATGATGATCGTGATGCCGGCGGGCTCGATCCGGGCGAACAGCGCGTCACCGGTGCGCCAGATGGCCTCGGTGTAGTCCTTCAGCACCGGGTCGGCCAGCTCGCGCCACATCTGCATGTTGACGGGCTCGCCCATGACGTACGACTCCAGGGCCCGCTCCATCGTCGCGAAGCGGGAGGAGGTCGCCACCTTCTGCACCTGGGCGCGCAGCTCGGGGTCCATGTTGGCCATGGCCGACGGGAAGAGGTTCTGCCGGGCGCCGTCGATGCGGGCCAGCAGGTGCAGGTCGGTCATGGTCGGCTTGCCGTTGGCGGCCACGATGAGGGCGTGCTCGCGGCTGAGCAGCTCGCGCACCTCGTCGGCGGCGATCAGGCCGTGGCTCTGCCGGGCCAGCTCCACGTCGGTGCTCACCGTGAACGTGGAGTACATGAGGTGGACGACGTCGGAGATCTCGGAGTACTGCTGGATCAGGGCCGAGGGGGTCATCTTGCCGGCGTCGACCTGCCGCCGCACCTCAGGCAGCCGATCGACCGCCTCGAAGGCGTTCTTCAGCCGGCCGCGCATCTCCGGCGTCATGGCCGACTGGGTGCTCCCCGCCGTGCCGTTCTGGGTGAGCTTGGCGCGCACCCGGTCGACCCTGACGCGGGCCTCGGTCAGGCCGGCGGGGTCGGTGGCGGTGCCCGCGAGCCGCTCGGCGGAGGCCAGCCGCTCCCGCTGGAGGTTTCCGACCAGGCCGTCGGCGTAGTTGATCACGCCGGTCCAGATGGTCTGGGCCTTGAGGAGGTTGACGGCCTCACCGATGGTGGTGGCGGCGGCGAAGGCCCAGAGCGCGACGAGAGAGACCAGGGGGATGACGAGCAGTGTCGAGATCTTGACTCTGATGGATCTGCCCGATGCCATGGTACCTGCTCCCGGATAGAAGATCGCGGGAGAGAATAGCACCGAAACAGGGGCGTTTAAGATCAACTAGCGATAAATCTGTGATAAGTCGGGAAATTGACGGCTTTTCCGATCCCGCGGGTCCAGGCCAGCCGGGCCAGCCACCCGGCCAGGACCAGCAGCAACGCCACCTCGGCGCCCAGCAGCAGCCGCTCCACCAGCCCGATCATCACCCGCCCACCCGGCAGGGCCACGTACGTGATCGCCAGCACCCCGAACCCTGCGGCCAGCGCCAGCCACTCCACCACCCGCGCCACCGGCTTCCACGCCGCGTCGGCCGCCAGCCGCGGCACCATGAGCGCCGCCGCCGCAGGCAGGCTCACGAACGCCGCCACCGACACGTACCGGTGGATCTGCGCGGTCAGGGTGAGGTCGTGGCCGATGGGCGTGGTCGGCACCACCGCGGCGACGATCAGCGCCACCGACCACACCAGCAGCAGCCGCTCGGGCATCCCCCGGACCGGCGCCCCTGCCGCCCGCATCCCGCCCAGCAGCGCCAGCGACCCCAGCCCCATGACGGCCATCGCGACCTCCGTGACGCCCCCGCGGTCGGACACGGCGTACTCGCTGATGGTCACGTTCAGCGGGTCGAGGTACGGGTCGGGGCCGAACTGACCGGCCACGACCGCGACGACGGCGGACACGATGGACAGACACGCGACGAGCGCGTAGACCCCTGCCCGCGATCCGGCGCCCTCGGCCCGCGGCGCGGAGCCCTTCACCCGCGGCCCGCCCCCCTCGGCTCGCCGCCCGGCACCCTCCACCCCCGAGGCGGCGGCGCGGGGCGCGGTCGCGGAGGGCCCCGCGGTGGTGGGCGTCGCGGGGGTGATCCTGTCCTTCACTGCCGTCATGCCCCAACCCTCCCGCCCGCGCCGGGTCGGGGCATCAGGCCACACCCCCAGAGCGCCCCTGATCCCTTCTCAGGGTCCCCTAGGGGGCCGAGGAGCCCGGAGGGAGCTGGAGGGCGTGGCGCGCCTCCTCGAGAGAGTCACGACGACCGTGCGCTCGCCCCCGGATTCCGGGTACGCCAGCCCGGAGGGGCTCGCACCCATGACGACAAGGGGGACGTCTCATGACGGAGCACATCCTGGAGCCGGCGGCGCAGGAGATCGCGGACGCGACCTCGAAGCCCCCGTTCCTGTACGAGCTGGGCCCCGAAGGCGCGAGGAAGGTCCTGGACGACATCCAGGCCGCCCCGATCGACAAGCCCGACGTCGACGAGAAGTGGATCACCGTTCCGGCCGAGGTCGGGGACGTGCGGGTCCGCATCGTCAAACCGCCGGGCGCCACCGGCACGCTGCCCGTCGTCCTGTACGTCCACGGCGGCGGCTGGATCCTCGGCAACGCCGGCACGCACGACCGGCTCGTCCGCGAACTGGCCGTCGGGGCGGAGGCCGCCGTGGTCTTCGTCGAGTACGAGCGCTCGCCGGAGGCGCGCTACCCGGTGGCGATCGAGCAGGCGTACGCCACGGCCCGCTGGATCACCCGGGACGGGGCCTCCGAGGGGCTCGACGCCGCACGCCTCGCGGTCGCCGGCGACTCCGTCGGCGGCAACATGACGGCCGCGCTGGCCATCCTGGCCAAGCAGCGCGGCGACGTGACGTTCGTCCACCAGTCGCTCTACTACCCGGTCACGGACGCCGCCCAGGACACCGACAGCTACCGGGAGTTCGCCAACGGGCCCTTCCTGACCGCGAAGGCCATGGCGTGGTTCTGGGACGCGTACCTGCCGGACCGCGACAGGCGCGGGGAGATCACCGTGTCGCCGCTGCGGGCGAGCCTCGACGACCTCGCCGGGTTGCCCGAGGCGTTCGTGATCGTGGACGAGAACGACGTGCTGCGGGACGAGGGGGAGGCGTACGCGCGCAAGCTCCTGGCGGCGGGGGTGCGGACGACGAGTCTGCGCTACAACGGCATCCTGCACGACTTCATGATGCTCAACCCGCTCCGGCAGACCGCCGCCACCACGGGCGCGGTCGAGCAGGCCGTCCAGGTCCTCCGCAAGGCCCTCGGCACGACCTGAGACCCTCACCTGAGTCACCACGAGTCACCGCAGCCACCACGAGCGCCCGGCGGCCCAGCCCACGGCAGCCGCCGGACGCCTCGGTCCCCGCGCCCCGCGGCGGGGACCAGGTCGATGGGGTCAGAGAAGGCGGTCGAGGAAGTGGGGGCGGGCGGCGGCGTAGCGGTGGCGGATGTCCGGCATCGCGTCGGCCTCGTAGACCGCCGCCTCCTGCGACGACCAGTCGACCTCCGTGTCCAGGAGCCAGCCCGCCTGGTAGGCCGCGCCGTCGGCGACGTACTCGCCCGGCGGCGGGGCCAGGACCGGCCGGCCGAAGACGGTGGGCGCGATGCGGCGGACCGCCTCCGAGCGGGCCCCTCCGCCGATCAGCAGCACCCGCTCGGGGGTGCGGCCGAGCGCGTCGAGACCGTCGGCCAGGCCGCACAGCATGCCCTCGATGGCGGCCCGGGCCAGGTGAGCCGGGGTCGAGGTGGCCAGGGTGAGGCCATGGACCGCACCCGTGGCGGTGGGCTGGTTGGGGGTGCGCTCGCCTTCGAGGTACGGCACCAGTGTGAGGCCGCCGGCACCGGCCGGGGCCTGGAGCGCCAGCTCGCCGAGCCGGTCGAGGCCGACACCCGTGAGACGCGCGGCCGCGTCCATGACCCGGGCCGCGTTCAGCGTGCACACGAGCGGCAGGAACCGGCCCGTCGCGTCGGCGAATCCCGCCACCTGGCCGCTCGGGTCGGCGCTGGGCGCGTCGGAGACGGCGAACACGGTGCCGGAGGTGCCGATCGAGACCACGACGTCCCCGGGCCGGGCGCCCACGCCGAGAGCGGCGGCCATGTTGTCACCGGTGCCCGGCGCGATGCGCGTACGTCCCGCGTCAACCCCGTGACCCGAGCCCGCGGCGGCGGAATCGGAGTGGGTGGCGTCGAGGGCGCCGCCACCGGGGGCGGTGGCGGCGTCGGCGACCGGGCCGAGGACGCGCGGCAGCAGCGGGACCGCGCCGAAGGCGGCCTTCAGCAGGTCGGTGCGGTACGCCCCGGTGGCCGGGGACCAGTAACCGGTGCCCGAGGCGTCGCCGCGGTCGGTGGTCAGGTGGTCGAGCGGCGGGGGCGGCGCGTCGGCCCAGGCGGCGAAGGGCAGCCCGAGGGCCCCGGCGAGCCGCCAGGTGAGCCAGTCGTGCGGCAGGCACACCGCGGCCACCCTGCGCGCGTTGTCGGGCTCGTGCTCGGCCAGCCAGCGCAGCTTGGTGACCGTGAACGAGGCCACGGGCACGCTGCCCACCGCCTCGGCCCACGCGGCGGGGCCGCCGAGCTCGGCCACGAGGGCCGCTGCGGCGCCCGCGGAGCGCGTGTCGTTCCAGAGCAGCGCGTCACGCACGACCTGGCCCGCCTCGTCGAGGCAGACCATGCCGTGCTGCTGCCCCGCCACGCTGATCGCCGCCACGTCGTCGAGCCCGCCGGCCTCCTCGACGGCCCGCAGGAAGGCGGCCCACCAGTGCGACGGGTGGACCTCGGTGCCCTCGGGGTGGGCGGCCCGGCCCTGGCGTACGAGCCGGCCGGTGGCGGCGTCGCGGATGACGACCTTGCAGCTCTGCGTCGATGAGTCGACCCCGGCGACCAGCGTCATGCGGTCACGCCCGAGATTCCGCACGGGAGGGGGAGGTGGATGTTAGCGCTACCCATGCCCTCGATGCTGCACGAACAACACCGGGCATCACAAGCCCGGGCCCCACCAAGTGGGCGCCGCCTGACGCCGGAGACGACGAACGGAGACCGGCCGGCGGCTCGGCGTCCCGTACCGGGTGATACGTCAGCGCTGCTTCAGCACGCCGATCAAGCTCGTGAGGCTGTCCTGGCCGTGGCCGGCGGTGACGCCCTGGCGGAAGATCTTCAGGACGGCGGCGGGAAGCGAGTCGTCAACGCCGGATGCCTGCGTGGTGCGCAGCACGTGTTCCAGGCTCGCCACACCCATGGAGACCCGGTCGACGTCCCCCTCGTGGTTGCCCGCGGTGATGCGCGGCGCGTAGAACTCCAGGAAGTAGCGAAGGTCCATGGTCTTCACCGCGTGCGGCAGGAAGTCCCGCGCCGAGATCCCGCGGGCCTCCGCCACCGCCTGGCCGTGCAGGTAGCCCGCCAGCGCCGTCCAGAACATGTCGATCCCGATCTGGTAGTACAGCGCCGCCAGTCCCGGGTCCTCGCCGAGGTAGTCGATCCCGGTCAGCACCTCAAGGGCAGGCCGGTGCGCCTCGATCGCGTCCTTGGGGCCGCTGTAGTACGTCATGGCGTCCGGCGTGCCGATGCCCGGAGGCGGCACCTGCACGCCCCCGGTGATCTGCACGGCCCCGCGCTCGGCCAGCCAGGCGGCCGCCTGCCCTGCCCTGTCCGGAGTGTCGGAGGTGAGGTTGGCCAGGGTACGTCCGTCGAGGGCGGTACTCGGGGCCTGCGCCAGGATGGCATCCATGGCGTCGTAGTCGGTCAGGCTCAGCACCACCAGTTCGTTGGCGGTGAGCGCCGTCTCGACGGATTCCGCTCTCCTCGCGCCCCGCGCCACCAGTTCGTCCGCCCTGGCAGACGTGCGGTTCCACACGGTCACCTCGTAGCCGCTGTCGAGATAGGCGCCGGCCATGGCCTGGCCCATGGGGCCCAGCCCGATCACCGTCACAGACTTCATCCACGCTCTCCTCATCACTAGAACGAACGCTCTATCCAGGCCGCACGGTAGCAGACGACTGGAACGAACGCTCTATCCAGTACGATCGGAGCCATGCGGACACAGCACGAGATCGGCACCCGGGAGCGGATCGTCCGGACGACCTCTCGACTGATGCAGCGGCAGGGGTACGAGGCGACGGGCCTCAAGCAGATCTCCCAGGAGGCCCGGGCCACGCTGGGTTCGGTGTACCACTTCTTCCCTGGTGGCAAGCGGGAACTGGCGGTCGAGGCGGTTCGCCATGGGGACACGGAGTTCGCGGAGTTCCTGCGCGCGGCGTTCGACCGCGAGGACGATCCGGCCGCGGCGATCGTCGCCTGCGCCCGCGACCTGGCCAAGGGGCTGCGCGAGTCCGGCTGGCTGGACGGTTGTCCCGTCACCACCACGGCGTTGGAGAGCGCCGGCCGGGTGCCCGAGATCCAGCAGGCAGCAGAGAACGCCTACGAGAACTGGCGCACGCTGGTCCGCGACAAGCTCACCCGCGCCGGCTTCGCCGACGACGTGGCGCACGACCTCGCCCACAGCGTGATCAACATGCTGGAGGGCGCGGAGCTGTCGGCGCAGGTGTCCCAGAGCGAGGCGCCGCTGGAGATCGCCGGCCGGCACCTCGCACGGCTCGTCGACTCCTACCGGTGAGTCGAGCCGGTCCGGCCCGTCAGGTGCGGCTCCGACGGACGCTTCGTCCGGCTCGGACCGGTCCGGCTCATGGCTGCCGCGCCGGCTTTCTGAGCACCTCGGTGAGGGCCGAGATGCTGTGCTCGCCGTGGCCTGCCTCCGCCGCCCGCCTCACCAGGTCATGCAGGGGGGCCAGCCAGGCGGTGTCGACGTTCGTCTCCTTGGACAGGTCCTCGTCGTGGGCCGCCCCTGCCAGGAAGAGGTTCACGGAGGAGGCGGCGTCGGTGTAGTCGCCGTTGTCGATCTCCTTGGCGTAGATCGGCAGCAGGGACTTGATCATGTCCAGCCACTTGCCGGCGAAGCGCACCATCGTGTTCACCTCCAGCCCGCGCGCCTGGACCGCGGCGGCGCCCTGGAAGAAGCCGACGAGTGCGGGCAGCAGCATGGCGCCCACCGCCATCTCGTACAGGGCGGCCAGGTCGGCCTCGTCGCCGAGGTGGACGGTGTCGCCGCCCAGCACCTTCAGGGTCGTCTCGAACTCCTCGAAGACCGTCTTGTCGCCGCTGTAGTACAGCAGGGTGTCCGGCGCTCCCACGGCCGAGGGCACGTTCTTGACCGCCCCGGCCAGGAATCGGGCGCCATGGCCGATGGCCCAGGCGGCCGTCTCGCGGGCACCGGCCGGGGAACCGCTGTTGAGGGTGACCAGGGCCTGTCCATGCAGCGACGCGCCGGCGGGCCGCAGTGCCAGCCGGGTGTCCTCGAAGGTGGTCAGGCAGGTGATGGCCAGGGGACTTGCCGTTACCGCGTCCTCGACGGCCTCCACATGTCTGGCTCCCATGGCGATGAGGGGCGCGGCTCTGGCGGCGGTCCTGTTCCAGACAGTGGTCGGGTGTCCGGCCTTGATGAAGGCCTCGGCCAGTGCTGCGCCCATCGCGCCCAGCCCGATGACGGTCACCGGTGTCACGTTCTTCTCAGTCATATGCATGCTCCAGGCACAGAGACAAGGAAGTGAGGCGCCGTCTTGGAAACCGTCATGGCCTCGGCGCGCCTGATCCAGGCTGGCTGGAGCGCCTGCATTCTCTCAAGTACCGACATTTTTGCCGGGTACTGACATGAATGTCAGTATGGGGTGGTGAAGGAGACGAAAAAGCGCCCGTTCACCTGCGGTCTCGACGCTGCCATCGCCGTCATGGGAGGCAAGTGGAAGGGACTGATTCTGTTCGCGCTCCAGGATGGTCCCCTGCGCTTCGGGGAGTTGCGGCGGGCGGTGCCGGGCATCAGCGAGCGGGTGCTGATCCTGCAGTTGCGGGAGATGGAGATCACCGGGCTGCTCCATCGTGAGGTCTATCACCAGGTCCCGCCGAAGGTGGAGTACTCGCTCACCGACTTCGGTCATTCACTCAACACCGCGATGGCGCCGCTCGGAGAGTGGGGCGAGGAGCACATCGAGCGCATCGAGGCCATCCCGTGGGACCGGGCGGGGTGAGGAGCAGGATCCCCGCTTCCCACGACACACCGTGAGGTGCCCCCTCCGCCACCTTCATCGGGAAGGGACACCCGGACACCATCAACGCGAGCTCGGAGCACGGGCGTCACGCCCCACCGGGACACACCGACGCCGCTCGCGGCATCCCGCGTCACGGGTACGGACGCCACCGGCACCACGTCGCCACGCCGGGCGTCATGAGCACGGACGCCGGTGACACAAGAGCGCAGGGGGGCGTGTCACAGGCCGGAGGGGTCGCGGCCCACGCTGATCTCTTCGGCGATCTTTCGGAGTTCGGGTCCGTCGAGGCCGGGCGCCTTGGGGAGCTGGCGCACCAGCGCGTCGAGCACCACGGGCACCGGCGCCCCCGCCAGCCGCCCCGCGATCCCGTGAACCGCCCTGAACAGCGCATCGTCCATGTCGTGCATCCCCCGCTCCTCCGTCCGGTCGCGCGGGGCCTCCGCTCCCCGCGAGGCCGAGGCCATGCCCCCGGCCACCCGCGCAACGCTACGACCTGCCACCGACAGTTTCCGCGCTAGCGGCTCAGCGTGTCCGAGAGCCGAAGGAGCGGCGTAGGTCAGCGCTCCAGACTGCCCCGGACCGTGGCGCAGATGTCGTCGAGCGCCCGGATCTGCTCGGGGCCGAGGACGTCGAACAGGCTCCTCCGGACCTCCTCGACATGGCCGGGCGCGGCGGCGGCCAGGGCGGCGAAGCCCTCGTCCGTGAGCACCGCGAAGCTGCCGCGCCCGTCGTCCGGGCAGCGCTCGCGCCGCACCCACCCGCGCTCCTCCAGCCGCGCCACCGCGTGCGACAGCCGGCTCTGCGAGGACTGCGCCCACGTGGCCAGCTCGCTCATCCGCATGCGGCGCTCCGGCGCCTCCGACAGCCCCACGAGGATCACGTAGTAGGTGTGCGGCATTCCGGCGTCGCGCTGGAGCTGGCGGTCCAGCGCCGCGTAGAGGAGCTGGGTGACGGCCACGAAGTTGCGCCAGGTGCGCTGCTCATCGTCATCCAGCCATCGGGTCATGGGATGCATTTTACTTGAACTCTCATATACATTGGACGTGACCTGCTGAAAGGGGAAACCAATGCCGGTCCAGCGACTCAACCACGCGGTCCTGTATGTCCGCGACGTGGAGCGGAGCGTCGCCTTCTATCGGGACGCCCTCGGCTTCGAGGTCGTCATGGGCATGCGGGGTGCCGCCTTCCTCCAGGCTGCTGGTTCGAACAACGACCACGACCTCGGCCTGTTCGAGATCGGGGCGGGTGCGGGGCCGTCGCCCGCCGGGCGCACCTCGGTCGGGCTCTACCACCTGGCCTGGGAGGTCGACACGCTCGACGAGCTTGAGCGCATCTCCGCCAGGTTGAGCGAGATGGGCGCGCTGGTCGGCGCTTCGGATCACTCCACCACCAAGGCACTGTACGCCCAAGATCCCGACGGGCTGGAGTTCGAGGTGTCGTGGCTGGTCCCGGCCGCGCTGATCGACGACGAGGTGCTCGCCGCACGCAGCTCGATCCGGCCGCTCGACATCGCCGCCGCCAAGCAGCGGTACGGCGGGCAGACCCGCGGCGGCGTGGGCGTCTCGGTCCCCGCCTGACGCCCCACCCGGAGGCGCGGAGGAAACGATCGGGGTCCGAGAGGTACCGTGGCCTTGTCCGACTCCCGCGCCTTGGAGAACGGTCATGTCGAGCGATCCTGATCACGTGCTCGACGCCATCGACGGCGTCGTCGACGAATGGGAGGCGCTGAGCGCCGACGCGATGCGCTGGGTCCCTCCTGAGAAGAGACGGACGGACCTGGTGGGCGAGGTGACCGAGATCTTCGCTCCGCTCACCAACGCCCTCGCCGAGGCGTTCCGCCCGCTGGGCGACGCCGTGACGCGCCTGCTGGACGGACTCGCGGGCGACGACGACAACGATGACGGCGACGAGCGCTGAACGCACACGGGCCGATCAAAATGATCAGGCCGACGACGGCCGCACCGGCCGAGGGCCCGCGCCGGCCGGTCAGGCCGCCTGCAGCCTCATGGGGCGCAGCGCGCCGGTGAGCTTGGCGAGTTCGCCGATCAGCGCGTCGGCGGCGCCGTTGAATTTTAAAAGCGCTGTTACATTAAGGGCATGGCATCGCTCGGGACGCTTCTCCGGCACGTGCACGAGGTCATGGACGGCGCGATCGCGCAGATCTACGCCGATCTCGGCATGCCCGACTACCGGCCGCGCTTCTCCCCCGCCGTGCGAGTCCTCGCCGCCGAGGGGCCCATGGCGATCCGCGACCTCGCCGCCGCCGTCGGCGTCACCCACTCGGCGGCCAGCCAGACCGTCCACCAGATGAGCCGCGCGGGCTTCGTGACGCTCGAACGCGGCACCGACGGGCGGCAACGCGTCGTGCACCTGACCGAGCGCACCCGGGCGGCGCTGCCCGCGATCGAGGCGGAGTGGGCGGCCACGAGCCGGGCGGTGGCCGAGCTGGAGAAGGAGCTGCCGGCTCCGCTGACCGCCGTGCTGGAGGCCACGGCCGAGGCGCTGCGCCGGCGCCCCTTCCACGAGCGCGTCACCGCCCACAACCGCCCGTAGGCGCCCACCACCGGTAAGACCGCGGGACGGGTTCAGGGCTGCGCGGGCAGGCCCAGGTACTCGGCGATCGCGGCCGTCACCGGCGTGACCGTGGGCAGCGGCGGGCCGGCGAAGTGGCCCGGCTTGTGCGCCCGCAGCAGCAGCTCGCCGCTGCGCTCCCAGTCGAACCCCTTGCGGCCGAGCAGCCCGGCGAACACCTCGCTCGCCCGGGCCGGGTCGCGCTCGGCCAGGCGCTGGAGCGGCACCGGCGACACGGTGTCGCCCCGCAGGTACGCCGACAGCAGGTCACGGTACGCGGCCCGGACGACGAGCGAAGGATCGTTGAACAACTCCTCCAGCTGCCCGAACTCCGCGTAGTAGCCCAGCCCCGCCGCCTCGTCGAAGATCAGGCCCACCGTGCGCGCCACCACCAGGGAGGCGGGCGGGTCGAAGCCCCTGGGCGGCGGACCGCCGAGCCGCGCCACCTGGTGGGCGAGGTACCCGCGGACCAGCTCGGCGACGTCGACCCCGGGCAGCACGATCAGGTCGGACCCGAAGTACTCGGTGAAGCACCGGCGCTGCGCCCGCTGCGTCTCCCTGGCCTGGGCGAGCAGCACGGGGTTGCGGAAGACCCACGCCGGGTGGCCGAGCGCCAGCCGCGCGGCGACGTCCACGAGGGTGCTGCGCGCCCCGGCGGTGTGGACGGCCGGCGGCGCGCTGATCAGCCAGTCGGCGCCGAGCGGGATCAGCCGTCCCACGACGAACATGCCGGGCTCCAGCGACGCGAACGCCCCCTCGCCCAGGTTGGAGAAGGCCCGGTAGACCAGCTCGTCGACGAGGTTGAACAGCAGCACGGCCGCCTCGTCGACGGCCCGTACCTCGAACACCCCCTCGACGACGATCTTCCAGCCGGCCACGAGCTCCACGTCGGTACGGTCGAGCCCGGGTGTCTCGGCGAGGAAGCGGTCCACGACCGTGTCGCCCCCGGGCAGCTCGTGCTGGTGGGCGAAGAAGTCGACGGGCAGGAACGCCGCCGCCTCGTCGGCCGGCGGCCCTCCGGAGTAGAACCGGTCGAGCACGACGCCCAGCTCGGCGGCGAAGCGCCCCGAGGTGGCGAAGTGGACCAGCTCGGCCTTCAGCTCCACGGCCCGCGCAAGCTTGCTCATCATCACCCTCCGTGCCCGGAGCGGCACAATCCGTCCCGCGTACGGAGCGACACTAACCGGCGACGCGGCGCTCACGCGGGCGGTTCGGGCAACTCATGGCCCCTCGCGCCTACACCTCGCCGGCGGTCTCCGATTCCAGCGCGGAGTGCTTGCGGCTGTAGGCGAAGTAGATGATCAGTCCGATCACGAACCAGATGGCGAAGCGCAGCCACGTGAGCGGGTCGAGGAACGTGATGAGCCAGATCGAGAAGACGACCCCGATGGCCGGCACGAACGGCATGCCCGGCGTCCGGAACGTCCTCGGCAGGTCCGGCTGCCGGTACCGCAGCACGATCACCGCCACGCAGACCACCACGAACGCCAGCAGGATCCCGATGTTGGTCAGCTCGGCCGCCTCCCGGATCGGCAGGAACCCGGCGATCAGGGCGGAGGCGACGCCCACGATCCAGGTGACCCGCGACGGCACCCGGCGCACCGGGTGCAGCTTGGCGAACCACTGCGGCAGCAGCCCGTCGCGGCTCATCGAGAACCACACCCGCGTCACGCCCAGCATGAACGTGAACATGACGGTCAGGATGCCGATGATGGCGCCGACCGCGATGACGGCGGCCAGGCCGGACAGGCCCACCGAGGCGAACGCCGACGAGAAGCCGCTCTCGGGGTCGATGGCCTTGTAGTTCTGCATGCCGGTGAGCACGAGGCACGCCAGCACGTACAGGATCATCGAGATGACCAGCGAGTAGATGATCGCCTTGGGCATGTGGCGCTGCGCGTCCTTGGACTCCTCGGCGGCGGTGCTCATAGCGTCGTACCCGAAGACGGCGAAGAACACGGTGGCCGCGCCGGTGATCGCCCCGCTGACCCCGAACGGGAAGAACGGCGAGTAGTTGGCCGTGTTGATGTAGAAGAAGCCGACCACGACGACCAGCAGCACCACGGCCACCTTGAGCACGACCACGATCGTCTCGAAGCGGGCGGCGGCGCGGATGCCGAGGTTCAGCAGGAAGGCGATCAGCAGGCACAGGATGACCGCGAACAGGTCGACCACGTGGCCCGGCCCCGTACCCGGCGCGCCGAGCATCCAGGGGGGCAGGTTGAACCCGAGCTCCTGCACGAGGAAGCCGAAGTAGCCGGAGATGCCGATGGCCACGACGGCGACGATGGCGGTGTACTCCAGCAGCAGGTCCCAGCCGATGAACCAGCCGACGATCTCGCCGAGCACCGCGTAGCCGTAGGTGTAGGCCGAGCCGGCCTTCGGGATGAGCCCGGCGAACTCGGCGTAGGAGAAGGCCGCCGCCGCGCTCGCGATGCCCGCGATGAGGAACGAGAAGACCACGGCGGGCCCGGCCGTCTCGTGGGCGACGGCGCCGGCGAGGGCGAAGATGCCCGCGCCGATGATGCCGCCGATGCCGATGGCCGTGAGCTGCCACAGGCCGAGCGTCCGTGACAGCTCCCCCTCGTGCTCGTGGGCGATCTGGTCCACGGGTTTACGCCGGAAGACACCGCGAGAAGACACCATGACGACCTCCTGAGCAAGGTTCGGCCCCGGGGTGGACCTTCCCGCCGGGACCGCTCCTATGCCGGGACGTTTCCGCAGCTCAACTCGTACGATCACGGGCGAGCGCCAGCCCGGCGGCCAGGCAGGCCAGGGGGATGGCGGGAACGACGTACCGGACGTCGAAACCGGCGAGGAACGGCGGCGCCAGGATCAGCGCGGCGGCGGCCAGGCCGGGTAACAGGGCGTCGCCGCGGCGCCGTACGACCGCGAGCGCCAGCGTCCCGGCCAGCGCGAGGGCCAGCAGCGGGAACGGCAGGTACCCGAAGCGCTGGTAGGCGCGCAGCCAGCCCGCGTACGGCTCGTGGATGCGGGTGGCGGCCGGGCCGCCCTCGTACGCCTCGGTGACCGGGCGGACCGACGGCCGCAGGGGCCGCTCCTCGAAGGGGAACCAGTACGGGTTCGTCCGCTTCGCGGCGACCTCGCGGTTCGTGGTGCGCTCCCAGCGCAGCAGCCACCGCAGGTCGGAGCCGGCGGCGGCCAGGTAGTCGCCCGGCTGGGCGAGGATGGCGGCGCGGGCGAACCGGCCGGCCAGGGCGTTCCGGTCGCCGTGCGCCTTCTTGATCGGCGACCACGGCGCCCACAGCCAGAACGGTGGCGCCGGCCGGGAGGCCGCGGGGGTGTCCGGGCAGAGCTGCGCGAGCCGGGGCTCCGGCCGGATCACCGAGCAGTCGACGAACGTCGCGGTCCGCGCCCACAGGAACAGGCCGTCGGCACGGGTCAGGCCGAAGACGCCGCTGGTGGCCGACATCCAGGTCGCGTACGCCAGCAGCGGCGCGAGGCCGGCGACCACGAAGGCTCCCCACACCCGCCATCCGGTACGGCGCAGCAGCAGCCGGGCGGCGGCGAGCGCGAGCACCACCACGCCGACCGTCCGGGTGAGCGCGGCCAGGCTCAGCACGACCCCGGCGAGCGCGGCTGCCGCCGGGGGGACCCGCCGCCGCAGCAGCACCAGCACCCCGCCCGCGACCAGCGCCGTGAACAGCGCGTCGGCCATGACCATGTGTTCGAGCAGGATCAGGAACTCGTCGTACAGCAGCGGCGCCACCAGCGCGGTCGCCGCCCAGCCGGGCAGTCCCCGCCGCACCAGCAGCGCGTACGCCGCGACGGCCAGCCCCGCGCCCATCAGGTGCTGGACGGCCGTCACCAGCGCGAGGCCGGGACCGGGGGCCAGGGCGCCGAGGAACAGCGAGTACCCCAGCGGCCGGAACGCCCCCGGCACGGGGCGGGCCGCCGACTCCAGGTAGGCGAAGGAGTCGGCCCAGAAGAACAGCGCCGGCCGGTACCCGAGCATCGCCAGCCCCCGCAGGGCGAGCCCGAGCGCCAGCGCGACGGTGAACGGGACGTGCCGCCCTCCGGACCGTTGTCCGGGCGGCCGCCCGATTCCGGGCAGCACGAAATCAACGGCGGGCGCCGTCATGAAGGACTCCCTGGGCTGTGGGTCAGCCGGGTCCCCCCACGTGCGAGCCCCCGCCGACGTGATCGTCTGCCGGTACTTGGCGTCTCATCGCGAGACGGTTACCGCCCCCGTACGGAGTGGGGGCGCTGACCACCTCACCCGTGTATTACCGTCAGCCCCTCGGAGGGTTCACGCCGCGCGGTTCACCCGGCCGGACGCGGGGGCGAGCCGGGCAGGCCCAGCGTGCGGTGGAGCATGTGGTGCATGTGGGCGCGGAAGCGGCGCAGCGCCCGCGGGTCGTCGGGCCCGCGCCGCGCGCCGCTCTTGTCGAGCACCCCGCTCAGCACGAAGCTGTGGATGCACCAGACCATGGTGTTGACCGTGTAGGGCACGTCGGCCTCGGGGTCGACGTCCAGCATCGCGGTGATGGTCTCGATGACGAGCTGGGCCAGCGGCTGGACGTACGCGGGCTCGAGCCCGGTGACGTCGCTGGCGTCTTCGAGCCAGCGGTGCGTCCACAGGGCCGGGTGCTCGGGGTTGTCGGCGCAGAAGTCGATGTAGCGGTCGATCAGCCGGTGCAGTGCCGCGATCTTGTCCGCCGGCGGGGCCGCCACGAGTTCCTGGACCGCCGCCTCCAGGACGACGCGGTGGGCCTCGTTGGCCCGGTTCATGACCGCGAGGTACAGCTCGCGCTTGCTCCCGACGTGGTAGCTGACGGTGGCCACGTTCAGCCCGACGGCCTCGGCGATCTGCCTGGTGGAGGTGCCGTCGTACCCGAGTCCGGCGAAGAGCTTCGTCGCGACCTGGAGGATCATCTCTCGCTGATGTGTGTCACCTGAAATCACCCAGAGAGGATAGGTGGGGCCTTTGTCCCCCTCAATCACTTGATGGGCAGGTTTACGATAAATTGCGGCAAAACGTCCAGCCGGGCCTCCTGGTTCCGGGTGATCTTCATGACGACGTACGCCGCCAGGGCCCCCGTACCGGCCCAGCACACGGAGCCGACCACGTCCACCCGCGCCATCTCGCGCAGCGACTCCAGGTCCGACCTCCACAGCAGCACGGTGACCACGTCGAGCACCCAGAAGCTGATCACGAAGGCGTTCCACCAGGCCCAGACCAGGACCGAGCGGCGCGCGAGCGGAAGCGAGGGCACCGGCGCGCCGGGCTTGGAGGCGTTCCAGACGTCCTCCACGACCTGCTTGGGGAACCACAGGTTCACCAGCGGCACGAACCAGCCCAGGATCACCCACGGCCGGGCCCGCCGGTGCGGCCCCGGCGCCAGCACCTCGGCGTTCCCCCGCACCCGGTGCAGCCAGGCGAGGAACGCCACCGCCGCCAGCGCGAACACCCCGACCTTCACGTACGCGGCGCCGAGGAGCAGCGTGTTGGTGACCTCCACCTCAAGGGGCCGGACGGACCCCGAGTCGACCAGCATCCGCTCGATGATCGTGACCCGCCACAGGCTCAGCCCGGACCCGACGACCCTCACCAGGGCATAGACCGCCAGGGTCACGACGGCCGCCAGCGCCGGCCCCCGCACCGGCCGGACGCCCGCGGCAGGTGTCGCCGGATCCATGGATCACCTCTCCCATAGCCGCCGAGAATCCCATAGACGCTGAGAAGCGTCAGTATGACGGCAGACTCCACCGTTCTTGATCAGAACGGTCGGGGCAAGACCCTTGAACATCCGGGCCGCGACGGGCAAGATCATGCTGCCTATCAGGAGGTCGTTCCCATGCGCGTGATCATCGCCGGTGCCGGTATCGGAGGGCTCACCACGGCCTTGAGCCTGCACGCCGCGGGCATCACCGACGTCGTCGTCCACGAGTCCGTCAAGGAGATCCGGCCGCTCGGCGTCGGGATCAACATCCTGCCGCACGCCGTGCGCGAACTCATCGAGCTGGGCCTCGGCGACCGGCTGGCCCGGATCGGCGTGCCCACCGGCGACCTCACGTTCGTGAACCGCTACGGGCAGGTCATCTGGTCCGAGCCGCGCGGCAAGGCCGCCGGCTACACCTGGCCGCAGTACTCGATCCACCGCGGCCGGCTCCAGTTCATGCTGCTGGACGCCGTACGGGAGCGCCTGGGCCCGGACTCCGTGATCACCGGGTCGCCCGTCACCAGCCTCGACCACGACGCCGACCTGCTCGTGGGGGCCGACGGGGTCCGGTCGAGCGTACGGGCCGCGATGTTCCCCGAGGAGGGGGAACCGCTGTGGAGCGGCGAGGTGCTGTGGCGCGGCACCACGTACAGCAAGCCGTTCATGACCGGCAGGTCCATGCTCATGGCCGGCGACGACGTCCAGAGGGTGGTCGTCTACCCCATCGCCCCGCCCGAGCCCGACGGCCGCGTACTGATCAACTGGGCCATCCAGCGCAAGGCCGCCGAGACCGTGCCGAGGGGTGACTGGAACCGGCGGGTGGAGATCGGCAAGTTCCTCCACCACGTGGCCGACTGGCGCTTCGAGTGGCTGGACATCCCCGGGCTGATCAGCGGCGCCGAGGCGGTCTACGAGTACCCCATGGTCGACCGCGACCCGCTCCCGTACTGGTCGAAGGACGGCGTCACGCTGCTGGGCGACGCCGCCCACCCCATGTACCCGACCGGCTCCAACGGCGGCACCCAGTCGATCATCGACGCCCGCGTGCTCGCGTACGCGCTGGCGACGGGCCGCGGCGTGGAGTGGTACGAGGAGCAGCGCCGCCCGACGACCGCGCAGATCGTCGCCTCCAACCGCAAGGACGGCCCGGAGGTGGTCCTGCGGATGGCGCACCAGCGGGCGCCCGAGGGGTTCGACGACATCGAGGACGTCATGCCGCTGGCCGAGCGCGAGGAGATCGCGACGGGCTACAAGAAGACAGCCGGATTCCTGCCCTCGGTGCTGAACGAGCGGGCCTCCTGGTCCGTGCCCGCCTAGAGATCCATGGCGATGATCTTGTCGATGTTCCGCTCGGCGAGGGCCGTGATCGTGACGAACGGGTTCACGCTGGTGTTGCCGGGGATCAGCGCGCCGTCGATGACGTACAGGCCCGGATAGCCGGCGAGCCGGCCGTAGTTGTCCGTGGCCTTGCCCAGGACCGCGCCCCCGAGCGGGTGGTAGGTGAGGTGGTCGCCCCAGATCTTGTACGTGCCGAAGAGGTCGGTCCGGTAGATCGTCCCCTCCTTGGAGTTGATCTTGTCGAAGATGGTCTTGGCCATGTCGATCGCCGGCTGCTTCCAGGCGGTCTGCCAGTTCAGCTCCACCGCGCCCGTCGCGGCGTTCCAGGTGAACTGGGCGCGGTTCGGGTTCCTGGTGATCGACAGGTAGAACGAGGCGAACGTCTCGATCCCGGTCGGCAGCGGCGCCACCTCGGCGAACGCCCCTCCGGCCGCCCAGTTGTCGATGCCGCTGCACGGGATGGTCGACTGGCGGGCGCCGGTCGGGTCCCACATGTGGTTGGCCCGGCCGCACATGACGTTGCCGTTGTCGCCCCAGCCCTTGCCGACCTCGCCGTTCAGGTTGGGCAGCGCGCCGGTGGCCTTCAGCCTGACCAGCAGCTTGCTGGTGCCGACGCTGCCCGCCGCGAAGAAGACCCGGTCGGCGGTCACGGTCTTGGTGGCCGTGACGCCGCCGTTCGTGTCGATCTGCTCGATGACGACCGTGTAGCGGCCCCCGGACGCCGGGGACACCGAGGTGACCTTGTGCAGCGGCGAGACGGCGACCCGGCCGGTGGCCCTGGCCTGGGCGAGGTAGGTCTTCTGCAGCGACTTCTTTCCGTGGTTGTTGCCGTAGAGGATCTCGCCCGCGAGGGCCGACTTCGTGACGGTGCCGGCCGCCTCCCGCTCCATGTAGTCCCAGTCGTACACGTCCGGCACGAAGACGAACGGGAACCCGGACCGCTCGGCGTGCTTACGGCCGACCCGCGAGAACTGGTACCACTCGGTCGAGTCGAACCAGGCCGGGTCCACCGTGGAGACCCCGAGCCCGGCGTTGGCCCGCGGGTAGTAGACGTTGTACATCTCGTCGGCGTTCACCGAGGGCAGGATCGCGGCGAAGTTCGCGCGCTTCGGGGTGACCGCCATGCCGCCGTTGACCAGCGATCCGCCGCCGACCCCGCGCCCCTGGTAGACCGTGATGCCGCCGAACTCCTCGGCGTCCAGGACCCCGGTGTAGCGCGGGATGTCACGGTCGATGGGGAAGCCCAGGAAGTAGTTGAGCGGCGCCTTCGTCCTGGTCCGCAGCCAGTACGAGCGCCGGTCGGGCTCCAGCGTGCTGCAGAAGATCTTTCCGTCGGAGGCGGGGGTGTCCCATGCCATGCCCATCTCGATCATGTGCACGTCCACGCCCGCCTGGGCCAGACGCAGGGCGGCGACCGACCCGCCGTACCCGGTGCCGATCACCAGGGCCGCGACGCTCGCGCCGTTCGCGATGGGGCCGGCTTGTGCGGTGAGGCCCGCCTGTGCGGCGGCCCCGGCCGGTTCGCGGCCGTACAGGGCCGCGGCGCCGAGCAGGGCGCCGGTCCCGGCGATGAATCCACGACGCGAGATGCCAGAGGTGTTGTCACTCATGCGGCGTTCCTCACTCTTGAGGGTTGTCCGGATTGCTCGCGCCCTGAGTTGCCTACGGTCTTGAGTCGCCTACTGCCGGTGGGGTTTGGCCGGTGAGGAGCCGCCGCTGGGGAGCACGCACACGGTGTCCAGCCCCAGCACCCGGTTCAGCCGGCCGAACGCCAGCCAGGATCCGATGCTCATGCTCAGCTCCACGATCTCGAGCTGGCTGTAGTGCGCGGTCATCCGCGCCCAGAACTCGTCGTCGATGCCGTGATGGTCGACGGCGTACCGCTCGGCGTACTCGGCGGCCAGCCGGGTCCGCTCGTCGAAGGCGTCGGTGGTGCGCCAGTTCGTCACCGCGTCGGCGAACTCCGGCTCGACCTTCTGCCCGTCCCGTTCGGTACGCCAGTCGAGGCAGAACGCGCAGCCGTTGATCTGCGCGACACGCAGCCGGGCGGCCTCGAACTCGCGCAGGCCGAGGGTGGTGTGGGCGTACACGGCGAGGGAGAAGTGGGAGGCCGCGGGGCCGATGCCGGGCACCATCTCACCCCACACGTACGTGATCGGGTCCTTGCCCTCGGGGATGTCGACCCTCACAAGGCGCTCCTTCCGAGCTTGCCCGTCGCGGGAGGGCGACGTCCAGCGCGTCGTACAACCCGGGCCCGGCCTCGACCAGCCATTCGATGGCGTTGACCAGCCGCCCGGCGGCGGTGGCGTTCCCGCCGGCGGCCCGGTTGCCGCCCTCGTCCGTCGCCTCGACCGTGACCTGGATCCGCGGCCGCCCCTCGATGATGACCCGGTGCGCCCCTCCCCCGTCGGGCGTCGCCGGCCAGCCCGGCGCGCACGACGGGTGGATCCGGGTCACGTGCTCGACCACGATCCTCGGCTCGCCGCCCACGATCCCCTGCACCTCGAAGCGCAACGCGCCCTGCGTCCCGGCCTTGAACTCGCCCATCGTGGCGGTGGAGACGGTGGCGTCGAGGGGGCGCCGCTCGACGCTCTCGCGGATCTCCTCGACCCGGACCCCGAGGCCGCGGGCGATCAGCCGCACCTGCCCGCCCCAGACCATGGTCGGCACCGTCGGGGCGATCATGGGGGGCTCGTAGTCCATGGGTTGCCCCATCCCGACCAGGTAGCGGACCGAGTCCTCCTGGTCGTAGACGGAGTAGTCGAAGATCTCCTGGCAGCGGATGACGTCCACGGCGCCGGCCAGCCCGCTGATCAGGAGGGGCAGCACGTCGTTCCCCCAGCCCGGGTCGACACCCGAGACGAACAGCGACCCGCCGCCCTCCGCGACGGCCTCCAGGACTCGCGCCCGCATCTCGGGCGGGGCGTCGCGCGGGTCGTAGAGGGCGTAGAGGGACGGCGTGACGACCACGGCCCCCACCCGGATGACCCTGATGATGTCACCGAGCGCCTCGTCGGGACGGATGTCCCCGGAGGCCGCGTACACCACCGCCCGGGGACGCGCGCGGAGGGCGGCGTCGACGTCGTCGGTGGCGCGGATGCCCAGGGGACGGCCGAGGCCGGCCAGGTCGCCCGCGTCCCGTCCTGCTTTCGCGGGATCGTGGACGAGGACGGCGGTGAGATCGAGCGCGGGGTGGGCGTCGACCGCTCGGATGGCGGCGCGGCCCACGTTGCCGGTACCCCAGACCAGGGTGGACACCATGCGCGGAGCGTAGCAAGCGCTTGGTCAGGTGTATAGGGCCCAGTCCGGGACCACCCGCCCCTTCCTCACCCCGCAAAGCGACGGCAAATTATCGCGCCCCTCCGGAAATCAACGACGTGTCGCCTTAAAAAGATGGCCACGTTCCGCGGCCCCGCGGAACGAACACGCCACCGATCCGCGTATTTCCGCTAGAGCGCGCGTTTCACCGCCCTTCCCGCATTGTCGTCGACCTTGACACCGAGTAGAGCTGGAGGTTGGCTGAAGTATGGCCTGAATCGCCATTGACCGTTGGCGCGCCGAGCGGCGCCAAAGGCCGGACAAATACGGGCTCCATCTCTGGCGGGATGCGTATGGCGACTTATGAGTATCGCTGCCTTGAATGCGGACGATTCGAGGTTCGCCTGCCGATCGGCACCGCTGCGGCGGTGCATGACTGCCCCGAGTGCCACGGTCCGGCGTCACGCGTCTTCTCCTCGCCGTACCTCAGCCAGGTGTCCCCGGCGACGGCCCGCGCACGTTCCCGGGAGGAGCAGAGCCGGGAGGCCCCCGAGGTGGTCACGAGCGTGCCCTCCCAGCGACACCGGCAGCCTCCCCACCCAGCCCTGCAGCGGCTGCCCCGCCCCTGAGGGCTCCGCGGGGCTTCGCGTACATCCGTCACGAGCATGAATGAGGAGGTGCGTCGCTGATGGGAGCCGTCGGACTTCTCTACGTCGGCGCGGTGCTTTTCCTGAACGGCATGATGCTGCTGAACAAGGTGGATCCGAAGGCGGCGGGCATCTTCAACCTGTTCGTCGGGGCTTTGCAGGTGATCGTGCCCACGCTGCTGATCGTCACGAACCTGGCCAGGCCGCTGGAGATCCTCGGGGCGTCCGGGATCTATCTCTTCGGTTTCACCTATCTCTACGTCGGGATCAACCTGCTCGGCAATTTCGACTCCACGGGAGTCGGCTACTTCTCGCTGTTCGTGGCCGTCATGGCGCTCGGGTACTCGTTCGCCAACTTCCGGCTCCTGGGCGATCCCGCGTTCGGCGTCATCTGGCTCTACTGGTCGTACCTGTGGCTCCTCTTCTTCGTGCTCCTGGGGCTGAAGAAGGAGAAGATCACCAAGTACACGGGCTGGGTGACGGCGATCGAGGGCTGGGTGACGGCGGCGATCCCCGCGTTCCTGATCCTCACCGGCTATTGGCGCAACCCGCAGGTGCTCGCCGTCATCCTCGCCGTCTTCGGCGTCGTGGTCTTCGGCGGCCTGTGGCCGCTGACCCGAGGGCGTGAGCCGTCGGCGGCGGCGCCGGCGCCGAGCGACGAGGAACTGGGCGTCAGCGACCGGCGGCACCGCCCCCGCTGGACGTGAGGAACGCATTCACCAAGGAGGTGTCACGACGCGTCAGTCTCCGAAGTCTCTGAGAGGACCACCAGCGAAGAAGGGCATTCATCATGCCGAAAGTCATATACAGCGTCGACCAATCGAAACCGATGCGCGACCAGGAAATACCTGGACACAACAGATGGCACCCTGACATTCCCGTGGTGGAAATGGTTCGCCCCGGGGACGAGTTCCGGGTCGAATGCAGGGAATGGACGGACGCCCAGATCGGCAACAACGATTCGGCGAACGACGTACGTGACGTCGACCTGACCAGAGCGCACATGCTCAGCGGACCGATCGGCGTCGAGGGAGCCGAGCCGGGCGACCTCCTGATCGTCGACATCATGGACCTCGGCCCGGTCCCGCAGCAGGTCGGGGACGCGCCAGGACAGGGGTGGGGTTACACCGGCATCTTCGCCAAGGCGAACGGCGGCGGGTTCCTCACCGACTACTTCCCGGACGCGTACAAGGCGATCTGGGACTTCCACGGGATGATGGCGATGTCCCGCCACCTGCCGGGTGTCCGGTTCACCGGCATCACCCACCCCGGGCTGTTCGGCACGGCGCCGTCGGCCGACCTGCTCGCCGCGTGGAACCGCCGGGAGCAGGCGCTCATCGACACCGACCCGGACCGGGTCCCGCCGCTCGGCCTCCCGCCGCTGACCGACAACGCGCTCTGCGGCACGGCGACCGGCGACGTGATGGAGCGGATAGCGAGCGAAGGGGCCCGCACCGTCCCGGCACGGGAGAACGGCGGCAACCACGACATCAAGAACTTCACGCGCGGGGCCCGGGTCTTCTACCCGGTCCACGTGAACGACGCGAAGCTCTCGGGAGGTGACCTGCACTTCAGCCAGGGCGACGGCGAGATCACGTTCTGCGGCGCGATCGAGATGGGCGGTTACATCGACTTCCACGTCGACCTCATCAAGGGCGGCATGGAGAAGTACGGCGTGACCACCAACCCGATCTTCATGCCGGGAAACGTGGAGCCCAGGTACTCGGAGTTCCTGTCGTTCATCGGGATCTCGGTCGACCACGACACCGACACGAACTACTACCTCGACGCGACGGTGGCCTACCGCAGGGCCTGCCTCAACGCGGTCGAGTACCTCAAGAAGTGGGGCTACACGGGTGAGCAGGCGTACCTGCTGCTCGGCTCGGCCCCGATCGAGGGGCGTGTCAGCGGGATCGTCGACATCCCGAACGCATGCTGCTCGCTCTACCTGCCCACCGCGATCTTCGACTTCGACGTCCGTCCGACGTCGGAGGGGCCGGTGAGGGAGGACCGCGGACAGTGCGCCGTGACCACCTGACGGCCGTTCACTGTGGGGCCCCGCCTTGGTAGGCGGGGCCCCATTTCTTCAATTGTCAGCAAATTTCCCACCAAGGGATGCAGGCCCTGTCTGAGCCCCTTCACCGGCGCGGTCGCCCGCGTGGCACGGCCTCCACGAACGCTCCCCCCGCTTCACCGGGGGGTTTACCTGAGTTCACGCTGACAAGCTGTCCATAAAAACCGGCAAAACCCCAGGTATCATCACAAAAAGACCTAGACGGTGATACACCTCCCCAGACAGGCGCAGACCCCCGGCATCCTTCTCGCGCGCCTGCCATTCTCGAAAGGTCCAGCACTCCATGAACAACGACGCGGTGTGGGTCCGAGGCGTCACCGGCATGCAGTTGCACCACACCACCGACCTCCAGGACGCCAGCCGCTTCCTGGGCAACGCGGTGATGGCGCTGCGTGCCGCTCACGTACGGACCGGCGACGCCCGCTACTCCAGCCTGGCCTCCCAGCTCAAGAGCATGGCGGCGGAGACCCGCATGCTGGAGAACCAGGCGCGGGAACGCATGCACGGGCTCCACTCCGAGGACCCCGAGATGTTCACCCGCTGCCGCGAGGGCGAGGAGCCCTGGCCCGACGAGATCCAGGCCGGCTTCATCCCCCGCCACACCTGCCAGGACCAGTGCCTGTACCACGACCACGACGTCCTGGACGCCATCATGCAGTGCACCTGCGGCCAGCCCCCGTGCCGCGCCTGCGCCATCGGCGGCGCCCCGTCCTGACCCCGGCCGGGCACACTGTGAGTGAGAGTCGCGCCCGCTGCTCAGCAAGGGGGTCGTCCATGACACCCGACTCGAAGCTCACCCGGGCCCGCTGGACCCATGTCGCCCTCCCGAGCTGCGACCTGGACAAGGCGATCACGTTCTACACGACGATGACCCCGCTCGTGGTGGTCGCCAGGCACGCCGACGAGAACGGCCGGAACGCCTGGCTGTCCAACGACGGCCAGGTGGAGACCCCGTTCGTGCTCGTCCTGGTGGAGTTCGCCAAGGACCGGGGCAAGCCCCAGCCGCAACTGGGGCCGTTCGCCCACCTGGGCATGGAGGTGCCCGAACGCGCGGACGTGGACCGCATGGCCGCCGAAGCGCGGAGTATGGCCTGCCTGCACTGGGAGCCCATGGACCTGCCCGATCCCGTGGGATACGTGTGCGCCCTGAAGGACCCGGACGGCAACGTGGTGGAGATCTCCCACGGCCAGAAGGTCTACGAGGAGGTCCGCACCCTCTGGCACGATCGCTGATCCTCGCCTGTCTGATCCTCGTCTAGCTGATCCTCGTCTAGCTGATCTTCGTCTAGCGGTGGACCCGATAGAGCAGGTGCAGCACCCGATCGCCCTGGATCACCGTGTACGGGTCGTCGAGCAGACACCGGGCATCGACCGACCCGAAGTACCGCTTGCCCGAGCCGAAGACCACGGGGACGACGTCCATCGCCACCTCGTCCACCAGGCCGAGGGCGAACGCCTGCCCGCCGACGTCCCCCGCCGCCACCGAGACCGTGCGCTCCCCCGCGAGCTCCCTGGCCTTCGCGATCGCCTGTGTCACGTCGTCGACGAAGTGGTACGAGGCCTCGGGGTGCCACCCGTCGGGCTTGGGCCGGTGCGACACCACGACCACGTGCTCGCCCACCGGGGGCGTCCCCTCCCAGCCGTTGGTGAGGTCGAACAGGTGACGCCCGATCACCATCGACCCGATGCGGGCCCACATCGGCTTGACGTACGCGGCCGAGGCCTGCGAGACCTTCATCGCGCCACCTTCGACGAGCTCGACGTCGCCGCTGGAGTACCAGTCGAACAGCGGACCGACCTGATCCTGCGGGTCGGCGATGAAGCCGTCCACCGACACGACGTTGTGCATGATCACGGTGCTCATCACATCTCCTAGACGAATAAGTCCTAAGTCTGCTAGCGGCATCGGGAGCTCGTCGGCAAGCTGATGAAGGCTGCAGATGACGGAGCGGGGGTCTGGAAGCTGCGCTAGGTGTGGCGGCCCTGCCGTACCGATTCGGGATTTTCATCGTGTGGGGCACAGCCGTACACGATGGCCTGAACCACGCTCTGGACGACGTCCCTGCTGACGCTCCCTGGCGGCGCGGTGACCAGGGTGAACAGCGCACCCCCGTAGAGCGCGATCAGCGCGGGGATCTTCTCGCGTGGGATGGCGAGGCCGAGTTTGTCGTGGTGCCCGGCGGTGAGCTGCAACGACGTGTCCTGCAGGCCCGCGAGCGCTGAGGCGAGCAGCGGCCGGCGAACGGCCTCCAGTTGGAGTTCGAAGATTGCCAGATAGCGGTTGCGCAGTGTGGTCGCCGCCGTGAGCAGCGATTCCGTCAGCAGGTCGGCCAGCGTCGCGGGCTGCTCGATGGCCCGGTCGGTGTCGGCGTGATGCAGCTCGGCGATGCGCTCCGCGGCGGCCACCAGCAGCGCCTCCCGGCTGCGGAAGTAGTTCGAGGCAGTTCCCTGCGGAAGGTGCGCTTCCTTCTCCACCGCGCGGTGGGTCAGTCCATGCACGCCCGAGGACGCCAGGAGCTCGATGGCGGCATCGGTCAGGGCTTGGCGACGGGCCGGATTGGTGGGCGGCATGCGACCATGCTACCAATAGCCGTACTAGTACGATCGTAGTGAATCGGCGAGGAGGCTCTCATGAGGATCGTGGTGGTCGGCGCCGGGCTCGGAGGAGTGACGGCCGCGGTGGGGCTGCATCGCCTGGGCCACGAGGTGACCCTCTTCGAACGGGGCGCCGAGCTCCGGGAAGCAGGCACCGGGATCGTCGTCATGCCCAACGGGCTCCGCGCGCTGGAAGCGCTGGGGCTGGCTGAAGACGTTCGCGGGCACGTCATGCATGCCGCCCGCGCGGGATTGCGGGACTGGCGCGGACGGCCGCTGCTGGTCACCGATGCGGTCCAAGCTCAGCAGAAGGTCGGGACGCCCGCCATCATCGACCGGGCGGACCTGCACCGGGCGCTCCGCGCCCCGCTGCCGGCCGACCTGGTGCGTCCCGCGACCCCGGTCGAGCGACTGGAGCCCGACCCCACCGGGGTCACCGTGATCAGCGACGGCAACGCCGTCGCGAGAGCCGACGCCGTGATCGCGGCCGACGGCATCGGCAGCAAGCTGCGCCAACAGCTCATTCCCGGCCACGGCGGGCTACGGCGGACCGGCCGGATGGACCTGCGCGGCATGCTGCCCCGGCCTCCTGGCCTGGTAACAGACCTGCTCGCCAGCCAGTTGGTCGACCGCCGCAGCGGGGCGATGTTCGGCCTGTTCCCCGTCGGCGAGCACCGCCTGTACTGGTTCACCGACTCCGTCCTGCGCGGCATGCCGCCCGGCGCGGACGAGGCCCGCCGGCAGATGCTGTCCCTGATGGCCGACTGGCACCCCCTCGTCACAGCACTGATCGAGGCCACCCCGCCCGCCGACATCTACGTCGACCCGATCGCCCGCCTGGCCGAACCCCTGCCCTCATTCGCGGCCGGCAGGATCGCGTTCCTCGGCGACGCCGCGCACGCCATGCCACCCGACCTCGGCCAGGGCGCCAGCCAGGCCTTCGAAGACGCGGCCGCACTCACCCGCCACCTGACCGGCGCAGAGCCGGCAGACGTCGCCCAGCGGCTCCTGCGCTACGACGCCGAGCGCAGGCCCAGAGCCAACCGCATCATGCAGGCGGCGTCCCGGCAATCGCGGCTGACCTCCCAGACCGGCGTCGCCGCGTGGCTTCGCGACGCGTTGCTGCGCGCCATACCCACCCGGCTGGCCACCCGGCAGCTTGCCGCCCTCTGGCACGCCTAGTCAGTGGTCGTAGGCGATCAGTGATCGGGTGATGGGCTGGCCGGTGTGGCGGTTGTGCCAGATGGCGGCGGTCAGGGCCAGCATGCGCCGCAAGACGCACGCATGGCGGATCGAGGAGCGGGAGTACGCCAGGCACGAGGCCCGCCGCGGCCGCCGGCACGCCTACACGACGCTCGTACCCGGCCGGGCGGCGCTGGTCGTGATCGACATGGTGCCGTTCTTCGCGCTGGAGAGCGCGTACGCCCGCGGCATCGTGCCCAACATCGCGCGACTCGCCTCGACGCTGCGCGCGGCGGGCGGCACGGTCGCGTGGGTGCTGCCCGGAGCGGGTGAGCCGTCGAAGGTCGCGGTGGAGTTCTTCGGTCCGGAGGTGGCCGAGACGTTCCGGCGCAGCGGCGGGGACGGGCCCTTGCGGTCGCGGCTGTGGCACGAGTTCGAGGTGGACGACACGGACCTGCTGGTGGAGAAGACCGCGCCCAGCGCCTTCTTCCCGGGACGCTGCCCGCTGCCGGATCTGCTGAAGTCCCGCGACATCGAGACGGTGCTGATCACCGGGACGGTGACCAACGCGTGTTGTGAGTCGTCCGCGCGGGACGCGAGCACGCTCGGATACCGGGTCATCATGGTCGCCGACGCGAACGCGGCCCGGCGCGACGAGGACCACAACGCGACCCTGCACACGATCTACCGCACCTTCGGCGACGTCCGCACCACCGGCGAGGTGATCGGCCTGATCTCGTCGATCCACCGGAGCACACAGGACCTACGCTGACCCCATGCCGCCGTGCCTCGACGCCTACGTCTGGCTTCCCGACCGCGCCCCCGAGGCCCTCGGGCGATTCATCGACAGCTACGTCAACGTGGACGACCCCGGCGACGAGCGGCTCCACGCTTTCACGCGGACTCATGTCCTGGGCATCGCGAACGACACGGACGACGTCCTGAGCTTCGCGAACGACACGGACCACGTCCTGAGCTTCGCGAACGACACAGACGACGTACTGGGCATCGCGAACGACACAGAGGACAAGGTCCTCGGCGAGTCGCGCCTCTCCGGCGGATCCGACGGATCCGGCGGAGACGACGCCTTCACCCTCTACTTGAGGGCGCACGCCCCTCACTACCAGGCGATCATCACGTTCACCCGTGACGGGGCGACCGTCCTCGGCCTCAGCGTCGACGCCCCCGACGACCTGCCGGAAGCCCTCAGCCAGGCCGAACGACTAGTGGAGCGGCTTCGCCGGCAGTTCACCGCCCCGGCCGGACGCGCGGGAGTGGAATTGCCTCCGGCCGGCGACCGCACCGAATGGCACGAAGAAGCACAGGTGCTGTTCCGCATCGGCGAACTCCCGGGTGAGGACCTCAGCCGGAGGCGGTCGGATACCGGGCCGCGGCGAGGTCGTCGGCGAGGTCGGCCATGGTGAGGTCCGCGTTCAGCGCGGTGACCACCGCCTGCGTCAGCGCCCCCGGCCACGGCCCGTCGTTGCCGTACGGGCTCATCGCCGCCTCGTGATCGAAGCCGCGGATGTGGGCACCGGCCGCCGAGAAGACGATGGAGTACTCGTCTCCCGAACCGTTCCGCATCGCGGCCATCTCCTCTCCGGGACCCCAATCCGCGTCGAAGGAGTGGCAGCGGCTCGACCATTCCGGACTCAGGACGGCCTCCAGCGTCGCCATGGACCGGCACAGATCGCGAAGCGCCGGGATGTCGGGCAGCGAGCGGGCCGCGTCATGAGCGGTCATGCGCACCATCCGATCCGGCGCCGGTCACGATCCACGCGGCCGCGGGAGGAGAACCGGCACGCCGGTCTCAGTGGCCGGCTCCCGCGAGCTCGGCGGAGTTGTCCGCCCGGGCCGGCAGGAGGAGGGCGGTGACGATCACCGCCAAGGACAGCACCGCGCCGATGATGAAGGCGAGCCGCATGCCGTCGAGGTTGGCGAGCGCCTCGGCGGTGCCGGCGGACTTCAGGGCATCGGCTCGCGCGCTCATCACGGTGATCACGAGCGCGGTGCCGAAGGCCGCGGCGACCTGCTGCAGCGTGCTCAGGATCGAGCTGCCGTGCGAGTAGAGGTGCGGGGGAACCGCTCCGAGCCCGAGGGTGAACACCGGGGTGAAGGTCGCGGCCAGGCTCACCATCAGCAGCGCGTGCAGACCGAGGAGCATCCAGAACGGCATGGTCATCGTGACCTGGGTGAAGCCGGCGAGCGCGAGCGTGATCCCGATCGCGCCGGGGATGACCAGGACCCGGCCGCCGAACTGGTCGAACAGCCGGCCGACGGTCGGGCCGAGCAGACCCATCGCGAGGCCGCCCGGCATCACGAGGAGCCCGGTCTGCAGGGGGTCGAGCCCGCGGATGTTCTGCAGGTAGAGCGGCAGCAGGATCATGGAGCCGAGCATCGCCATGAAGGACACCGACATCAGGATCAGCGCGACCGTGTAGGTGCGGTGGCGCAGGGTGCGCAGGTCCATCAGCGGCACGCCGCGCTTCTGCAGCGAGAGCTGGCGCACGACGAAGACGGCGATGGCGGCCAGGCCGGCCACCACGATCGCGGCGGCGACGCGGACGTCACCGCCCTCGAACCGGCTGAGCCCGTAGACCAGGCCGCCGAAGCCGGCCGCGGCGGTCATCACACTCAACCAGTCGATGGTGCTGAGCTCGGGCTCTCCGACGTTCTCGAGCTGCTTCAGGCCGCGCCACGCGATCAGGGCGGCGATGGGGAGCACCACGGCGAACAGCAGCCGCCAGGAGCCGAAGTTGAGGATCACCCCCGAGACCGCCGGCCCCATCGCGGGCGCGACCGAGATGGCCAGCGTGACGTTGCCCATCACCCGGCCCCGCTCCGACTCGGGCACCACCTGCATCAGCGTGGTCATCAGCAGCGGCATCATCACCGCCGTCCCGGACGCCTGGATGATGCGGGCGCCCAGCAGCACCTCGAACGTCGGCGCGACGGCGGCCAACGCCGTGCCGAGCAGGAACAGCCCCATCGCGGTGGTGTACGCGCTGCGGGTGGACACCCGCTGCAGGAACCATCCGGTGATCGGGATGACCGCGGCCATGGTCAGCATGAAGGCGGTCGAGAGCCACTGCGCGGTCTGCTCGGTGATGTGCAGGGCCTCCATCAGCCGAGGGATCGCGTTGATCATGATCGTCTCGTTCAGGATGACCACGAACGTGGCGAGCACCAACAGCCGGATCACGGCCGGGGTGCGACCTGGAACGGCGGCCGCGGAGTTGGCGGGTGAGTCGAGCTGTGGGCTGGGCACGGCACCTCGATCGGGGTTGTCGGACGTGACATGGTCATGGCTGGCGTCGCAGCCGGGGGTCTCACAAGAAGTCGTGGTCATGCCAAGTCTGACTGACACCACCGACAAAACTCATCGCCCATGCCCAGCATTCCGGCAAGTAGGGCGAAGTGTCACCCGATTTTCCCCGGCGGCCGCCTCCTGGGGTGCCGGCTGGCGAGCGGCGCTTCGCCCGCACCCCCGGAAACCGGGCCGCCGCCCGGTGGGTCAAGAAGTTCTACGCGCCCGTCCGCCACAGGCGAGCCGGCCCGACATCACCTGCTTGGGCGGTCGACCGCCGGATCCGCCGGACGTGAGCTGATCTCGGGAAACGAGCCGTCACCGAACAGGATCCGCGCCGCCAGGGCACGACCGGCACGACTGCGCAGCACGGCCACCGCCGCCTCCGCCGCGGCAGGCGATCGGATGCCGGCGAACGCGCGGCGCAGCAACAGCCGTCCGCGGAACCGGGCCCGCAACGCATCGCCGTCGTACCGGCTCAACACGCGTTGGTCGCCAGTACGCAGGTACCCGGCCGCGACCGCCGCGGCCCGTTCGGACAGGCGGAAGCAAGGGTCCAGACCGCCGGCCGTCAGCGGCGACACCGCGCCCGCCGCGTCCCCGACGAGCAGCCCGGCAGGGCACGCCAACCGTCGCAGCACACCACCGACCGGGATCGGACCGCCCCGGAGCTCGACCGGACCAGCCGGCGCCGCGCGGCCGGGCGCGTCCGCGGCGAACGCGTCCAGCAGGTGACGGATGCCGGTGGTCATGGCGTCCGGATAACCCGCCACGCCGACATGCGCATGCCGACCGTCGTCGATGACCCACCCCAGGTACCCCGGAGCGACCCGAGGGTCCAGCACACAGTGGAACGCCGGGATGGTCGTACCCGACGCGATCGGATGGACGATCTCGGCACCGACGAGGAAACGCCGGTTGACATCCAGGCCGAGATCACGGGCCACCCGGGAGCGGGCGCCGTCCGCGCCGACGATGAACCGGGTCATCACCGGTTCCGCATCCGCGAACCGCACGACACCCATCGACGCGCCGACATAACGTACGCCCAGGAGGACCCGCGCCCCCGCCGACTCCGCCGCGCGGTACGCGTGCTCGTAGACGGCCGCCATGTCGGCCACGCGGTACTCGTCCCGATCACTGGTGAGCAGGACAGGTGCCCGCCGCGACGGCGGATAGAGCAGCACGTCCCGGACACCAGGCCCGAGCAGGTGGTCCGGCAGGTCGAAATCATCGAGGGTGCGACGCACGAAGATCCCGGTCGTGCGGATGCCCGTCGACAGCGACCTGCGGCGGTCGACCACCAGCACGTCGAGTCGCCGTCGCGCGAGCAGGCGGGCCGTGTGCAGGCCGGCCAGGCCCGCACCCACGACCAGTACATCCACTGTCTGCATATCCTGCGACGGTAGGCGCGATGCCTCACCCGTACGACCGTTTGCACACGACCCGCCCGATACCTCCACAGCCCCGCCACAGACCTTCCGGTCCGCAGGGAAAGGCGGGCACTACCCTGACTCAATTGATCATTTACGGCAGAAGGTGCGGTGATGCAGGAGCCCGCGGCAGAAACACCGTCCCCGGGGGCGGCGGCGCTGCGCTTCGGTGCGGTTCTGGCCGCGTCCGGCCCGGTGATCCTGACGGTCTTCGGGGTCGGCAGGCAGAGCGTCGGCTGGTTCTGTTCCGCGACGGGCCCGGCTCCCCAGCCGGGGGTAGGTCCATACGCGCTGGAGTACGTGCCCGGGGAACTGCTGTTCTGGGGCGTTCTCCTGCTGCCGGTCGTCGTGGTCGGCCTGCTCCTGCGCGGGTCACGTCGGGCTGTGCTCACCGCCGTCGCCGCGGTCGGCACCGTGCTCGCGTTCGGGCTCGTCACCGCGCTTCTCCTTCCGGGCCCCGACCCCTGCACCGGACAGGAACGCGCGGCCGTACCGCCCTGGCTCTTGAGCGCCTGTTACCCGGTGGCCGCGGGGGCGCTGCTCCTGGCGGCCCGGTCCCCCCTGCCCCGGAGACAGCGCGGCATCGTCCTGTGGGCGGGCGCCGCCGGCGCGGCGGCGTGGGCGGCGATGTTCCACCGCTGCGGAGTCGCATACGACACGTGGCAGTTTCTTGTCACCTACGTCGCGACTCGGGAGTCGTCCTGGGACGGCCTCGCATCGTGGTCCGGCGAGGCCGACGGGATCGGCTTACCAGTCATTCTCGTCGCCTTGGCGGCGGCCGCGAGAGCCACCGCTTCCACCCGAGGGGGACGCTTGGCCGGCGCCGGGGCCGCCGCGGCTCTCCTCCTCTTCCCGCTGCTCGACGTCGCGACGTACATCAGCCAGTACAGCGGCGACTTCGAGATGCCTTTCGCCGATTCGGTACGGTGGCAGCTGCTTCTCGCGGCCGTCCTCGTTGTGGCGGCCGCCTGGAGCCCCTCGGTGCGGATCTCCTGGGCCGGGACCGTCCGCCTGGCGCGAAGCATGATCCGTGGACGCCCGGAAGTCCTGTTTCCCGGCCGGGCAAAGGATCTCGCCGTCGCGGTTGTGATCGCGGCCGCCGCCGTCTGGCTGATCGTCTCGTCCTTCACGCCGACGCGCTGAAAGCCCCCGCCCCGAATCGGACATCTCCCCCAGAGCACTTCATACGAAATTATCAACCCGGTGATCGTTCCCGGTCACGGCACTGGACCGCCTGGATCAGCGAGCGGGGCGCCGGCGCTGTGGAAGGTGACGTCGATCTTCGTCAGGGCACTCTCCGTCCAGTGGTCAGCCGGCCCGGCACGGTGCCGGGCACAGGCCCAAAGTCGTCGCAGGAAAAGACCTGCCCCTCACCCTCACCACCCCAAGCGCTGACCGAGTCGATCGGGCACCGCGACCGGCTACCTCGCCGGGCGCCGAACTCGTCCAGCAAGATCCGGTAGAGCTTGGCCCACCCCCGCAACCGGCTCAAGACGCAGGGCACGGGCCTACTGGTGCCCGAGAAGTCTGTGTGGGACCGCGATGCTGTACGGCCATCAAAGGGGCCCCCCGGGATGATCCCGAAGGGCCTTTGACCTGCCGTGCGGCCGGAGGTACTCGCAACCCCAACCATCTGATCCGTAGCCAGTTCGAGATCGTCCACAGGTGTCCATCGCTGGCGCAAGCGCCTGCTCAGCGGCCCTTCGGCTTGATCGGCTTGATCGGCTTGATCGGTGCTTGTTCCAGCGGAGCACGTAGGCGGCGGATCTCGGCCGGCAGGCGCGGGACGTCGGACCGCGCTTGGGCGTGAAAGCGCGGCCTCATCCCAGCGATCGTCGGGACTAGATGCCAGTGCACCACTTTCCGCCCTTGAACTTGTCGTCGATCTTGACCTTGGGCGCCGAGTCGGCGACCGAGATCTCGAGTTGCGCAGTGGCAGCCACCAGGGTGCCGGCCGGCGACTTGGCAGCCTTGGCGTCGACCACCACGTTCCGGTCGCCGAGCAGCGCGTAGGTGTCCCTGTCGAAGATCAGTTCCCAGCGCAGCCCGTCCGGGCTCACGAAGCCCACACCGATGCCCTTGCGGCCCGCAGCATCCTGCACCTCCTCGTCGATGGTGATGCCGGGGAACGTGCTCAGAGCCTGGTACAGCGCACTGCGCTGCGCGGCCGGCAAGTACGTCTGCCACAGCAACTCGCGTGCGGCGAGGTAAGCGAGGAACGGTGTCAGCTTGTCCGCCTTGGGCTTCCACATGGCGTCAAGGTGGGCACGCATGCCCTCCACGTCGGTCGGCAGCCTTTTGATCGTCGGGTAGTCGTTCTTCCAGCCCTTGCAGATGGGGTCGACCGTGGTTCCCATCGTCTTGTAGGCGGACTTCGGGATCGGTCGGCCGGCATAGGCCAGGGGCTCAATGACCGTATGCTCGCGCACCCCGTCGGCGAACTGCCCCCGCTGCCTTTCGCCCGCCCGCAGCCAGACGGTGTCCTTGAAGCGCGAGTAGTAGTGCTCCCGGGACTTGTCGTAGGGCGCCAGTGAGTAGTCGCTGGTTTGCAGGGTCTTCACCACGATGTACTGGTCCGCGCGCGGCTCTATCTCGTCAACAGCGGCCCTCGCCGCGCGGTGGAGTACTTCGGCGGCCGACAGCAGCTTCATCTCGTGAGACGGGTTCGAGGCGGGCGGGACCTTCACCATGACCAAGCCGACGGCCAGCGCCAGCCCTCCGGCGACCGCGAAGGTATACGGCTTGCGCCAGGACCAGCGGGACCGGCCGGCCATGAGAAGCCGATGCCTGGCCAAGGCCTTCGTGCCGGGGTCGTAGGGCGCCACTTCGGGCCGGACCTCGTTGATCAGGTCGAACTCGTTCATCGGGTGTCCTCCAGGACGTTGCGAATCTTGGCCCGCACCCGGGACAAGCGGGAACGGACGGTGCCCACCGGGATGTCGAACGCCTGAGCCGCCTGCTCATAGGACAGCTCGGCCCAGGTGACCAGGAAGAGCAGCTCGCGCTCCGCCGAAGAGAGCCTCGCCAGCGCATCGGCCAGGCGGGGACCGAGCCGCTGGGCGTCGATCCGGTCAATGCTGCGCTGTTCGAAAGGGTTGTCGTCGTGACTCGGAACCCTGGCCAGCGCCCGCAGCCTACGCAGCTCAGTACGGCGATGCTTGGCGATCAGGTTGGAGGCGATGCCGTACAACCAGGGCGCGGCGTCCGGTCTGGACAGGTCGTAGCGGGAACGCTTGCGGAACGCCGCCAGGAACGTCTCCGCCGTCACGTCGTCGGCCACGGAGAAGTTCTCCTGGCCAAGGCGCCTGGTGGCATATCGGTGGATCTCATCCGCGTACCTGTCGAAGAGGCTCGCAAACCGTTCGGGGTCGGCCAGCGACTCCTCGATGAGGGCGGCGTCGGTGATGGCCGCCACTGGGGTGAGTCCTCTCATAGGGGAAGTCCTTCCGCAGGGCGCGTTCGCACCCTTCACCCCTAACTCACCCGCACCAGCCCTCCGGTTCCCACCGATCTCGCTCGAACTCGGAGAGGACATCCCAGGACGTCTGGCCTTTCCTGCTGGATTCGCCCTGGGCCTTCCTGCTTATTGTTGGGCACATGGGACATACCTAATGGGCGATCATCGCCTGTGGCCCTTCTTCCCCGTTGCGGCGCCTACACGGGCGCCCGGCGCGGCGTGCTGCTTCATCTGCGCTGGTCCGATGTCGACCTCGGAGGCAAGCAGATCACCATTCGCGGCTCCGCTTCGTTCGTCGACGGCCGGCGGAGACTACGTGTTCACCACAGGATGGGCGAGCCCGTTCACCCCGACACGGCTCGGCCACGCTGACCCATCGATCATCCTCCGGGTCTACGCCCACGTGATCCGCGCCGCCGAAGCATCAGCCGCCGACATCTTCGCCGAGGCGATTGGCGAGTGAGAAGGACGCGTGTCAGCAGAGGTGTCAGCAAGATCCCGAACTTGTCCTGACAAACACCAAAGGCCCGCTCCCAGGAACCCCTGGTGGCGGGCCTTTCGCATGTGTGCGGCCGGAGGTACTCGAAACCCCAACCTTCTGATCCGTAGTCAGATGCTCTATCCATTGAGCTACGGCCGCTCGCTGCGTAAGCAAGCATAGCGGACCTTCGGCAGTACCTCGAACCGGATTGGGGGTCAGGGGCTGGCGGACTCTGGTTTGCGGGGCCAGAGGGTGTAGCTGACCGGCCAGATCAGGGCGATCAGGGGGATCTTGAGGAGGTCTCCCATGAAGGCGAGGAGGTAGTCCGTGCGGGTCGGGTCGCCCACGAGCCAGATGAGGGCTTGGACGATGCCCCAGGTCAGCGCGTAGGCGAGGACTATGCGGAGCCACATCGCCCATTCGTAGCGGGCTCTGGGCATGCCGCCCGCCGGTGGCTGCGGAGGTGGGGGGCCACCGGCGAAGCGGTGGTGGAACTTGGCGTCCGCCCAGCGGATCGTACGGTGGCCGAAGACGATCGAGTACGAGAGGTAGGAGGCCGCCAAGCCGTGTCTGAGGTCCGCCGTGGCGCCACCTCGCATGTCGATGACGGCCGCTGTGAGCAGGATCACGTCCAGGAGCGGCACGCAGAGGAGCAGGACGGTGCTCAGCGTGCGGCGCTTCCAGCGGTAGCGGGACGCGAGGCCCAGAGCGAGGAGGAGCCAGAAGCCGATCTCGCAGCCGATGAGTATGGCGACAATCACGTTCCCATGGTCGCGGAGGCGATGGCCTGGTGCATCGTCGGTGGATAGGAGCCTGTGGATACATCGAAGGGTGTATCCACAGGCGGTCGGATGGAGGAGGAGCTCGGCGGCGCGGGGTGGTGTGATGGGGGCATGCGGAGTGCGGGGTTGTGGGCGGTGGCCGCTTTTCTGTGCGGAGCGCTACTCATCGCGGGTGGCGCCTTCTTTCGCCGTGGGGCGGATGAGTGGGTGCTCCTCGCTCCCCTGGCGTTGACGTGCGCCGGGGTCGCCGTGCGTTGGCGGAGTCCTCTGGGGGCGTTGGGGCTGGGGACCCTGGGCGTGGTGGTGGACCTGTTCGTGGGGCCTTCGCTGTCCACTCTGCTGGTCTACACGGACAACATCTATGCCGCGGCGCTCTATGGGCCTGCCCGGTTCGGGCGGTGGCTGCTGGGTGCGGCTTGCTGCCTGGCGGTGTCGGTGGGGGCCGTCACCTGGTTCCTGACGGAGAACTGGCGGATGCCGGCTGTCTATGGGGTCCAGGCGGGGTTGATGCTCATCTCGCCGGTCACGACGGCGATGGTGTTGCGGCAGCAGCGGGAGCAGGCGGCCGCCGAACGGGCTCGGGCGGAGCAGGTGGCGCGCCTCGCCGAGCTCGATCGGCAGGCCGCCATCGCGACCGAACGGGCGGCCATGGCGCGCGAGCTTCACGACATGGTGGCCAATCACTTCAGCGCCATCGCGATTCAGGCGACGGCCGTGCTCTCCCGCAAGGATCTCGATCCACGGACTGTGCGGACGGTCATGGAGTCGGTACGGGAGAACAGCGTCAAGGGGATGGCCGAGATGCAGGCCATGATCGGGCTGTTGCGGCAGGACGACGGCAACGAGCACGGCGGCGACGCCGTGCGGCCTCGGCTGGCTGACGCCGAGAGCTTGGTGGAGCGGGCTCGGCGGACGGGGATGATCGTCGAGTTGCGGGTCGAGGGTGAGCCACGGGAGCTGCCGGCCTCTGTCGATCTGGCGGGATATCGGATTCTGCAGGAGGCGCTGACCAATGCGCTGAAGCACGGGGGGCGGTCGGCCGGCGTCGTCCTGGGTTATGGGGCTGAGAGTGTGACGGTGCTCGTTGACAATCCCGTCACCGTGTCCGATGCGGTGTCGTCTCTCGTTCCTGCGGGTGGGCGGGCTGCTGGCGTGGGGGTGCGCGTCGGTGATGGGGCTGGAGTCGGGGATGGTGGTGGTTCAGGGCACTCGGGGCACTCCGGGCAATCGGGTGATCGAGCGGGGCGTGGTCGTCCGGGCGATGTCTGGCTGCCGGGGTCCGGGGCCGGGCTGGTGGGGATGCGGGAGAGGGCCTTGCTGGTGGGCGGCTCCTGCGAAGCCGGAGTTGTCGGAGCCGGAGTTGTCGGAGCCGGAGTTGTCGGAGCCGGCGCTGGGGCGGATGGGGGTGGTGGCGGCCTCTCCGCTGCGGGGGCGGTGGGGGGTCATGACGGCTTCCCCGGCGCCGGGGTGGCGGCGGGTGGTGACGGCTCGTCCTCCGGGGCGGATGTCTGGCGGGTGAAGGCTGTGTTGCCTACGGGGGTGATGGCTGCATGAATCGCCGACTGAGGAGTTGGTGGCTAGCAGGGCCGGCGCTTTGGACGTTGGCGGGGGTTGTGGTGCCGCAATGGTGGGTGGGCTCGTTCAGGTGGGTGGTGGGGTGATGGCTATTCGGGTGGTGGTGGCTGATGACCATGCGGCGGTACGGGCGGGAATCACGCTGATCCTCGGGGGCGTCGACGACATCGAGGTCGTGGGCGAGGCCGCCGATGGGGAGGAGGCTGTGGCGCTCGCGCGGGAGAAACGGCCGGACGTCGTGTTGATGGATGTGCGCATGCCACGGCTGGACGGGATCTCGGCCACTCGCGAGTTGGCCGGGGTCGCGGATGTGCTGATCTTGACGACTTTCGATGTGGACGAGTACGTGTTCGGGGCGCTTCGGGCCGGCGCGGCGGGATTCTTGCTGAAGAACACCGATGCGGAAAGTTTGGTGGAGGCCGTTCGGGTGGTGGCTCGGGGGGACGGGCTCATCTCGCCGGCTGTCACCCGGCGGTTGATCTCGGCTTTCGCGGAGCTGCCCCCGCCGCGCGATCGGCAGGCCGTGGCAGGGTTGACGCCTCGGGAGCGGGAGGTACTGGCCTGCGTGGCCCGGGGATTGTCGAACGCGGAAATCGCCAAGGAGCTCGACATGGCGGAGGCGACGACGAAGACGCATGTGAGCAGGGTGCTCGGCAAGCTGGGGTTGAAGAGCCGGGTGCAGGCGGCGATCTACTACTCGGCCTACGAGGAGTAGCACTGCTGCCGCTTTCGCCGGTCATGGGGAGGGCCGGCCCTACGGCGTGCGGGTGTAGGTGAGGGCGAAGTCGAGGTTCCAGGTGGTGCCGTCCTGCGACATCTCCCATTGGGCTTCCATGGTGTCGTCCCGGAGGGTGCCGGTGAAGCGTTGGTGGAAGCCGGGGGCGTTGCGCCAGAGGCGCCAGATGCCGTCGACGAAGGTCATCCGGTAGACGCGGTGTACGCCTCGGGCGTCGGCGTACAGCATGGTGAATTCGCCGGTGGCGTCGTCGAGGCCGATCAGGGCGGTGGTGGGGAACGGCGCGTTCTCCCGCCACAGGTCGGGTGCGGTTTCCGGGATGTCGCCCATGTCGGCGTACTGGCGTAGGAACAGGCCGTCCTCGGTCCATGCGAACTCTGTCCAGGCGGGGATGAGGCCGGGGACGTGGGCCTGGATGGTCCAGCGGCCGAGGAGAGGGGTGAGCGGGGCGAGGAGGGGGTGGATGGCCGGGGCCGGTTTCGGTTGCGGGTGAGGGTCTTGGGCTGGGGTCGGGGTCATGACTTTCCGCTCCTTGTCCTCGCGTCTAGGGATGCTGGCGCTGGCCGGGTCTCCGGGCTCGGGTGCTGCTGGGCAGGGTCTGGTCCTGGCGTCAGGATCTCCGGCCAGGGTGGTGGCCGGGGTCTCCAGGTCCTGGCGGTGCTGGACAGGGTCGCTGGGGGATGGTGTGGGTTGGGTGTGGCGCGTGCGATCTCGCGCACAGTACCTCGCAGTTGGTCTTGTTGGTGCTTGCCTCGTACCGACCAGATCTCTGGAGGAAAGTGAGCGGTGCAGGAGGGCTGTCGTCATCGTCCAGGCCTACTCTCCTCCGGCGGAGGAACGTAGGCTGGCCGTCGTGAGTTCTCCGCCGCCGCCTCCCGGTGGGCCTTCCGGTCAGCCGCCCCGCCAGACCGGCCTCGTGGTGGCATTGGCGTTCACGGGGGCCTTCGGGTACTGGGTTGTGAACGTGGTCGTGGCGCTGATCGTGATCGCCCTCGAATCCCCGGTCGCGATCGGGGCAGGGGCGGCGCTGCTGGCCCTCGGGGCGTTGGGCGGCGGGGTTCTGTTGGCGTTGCAGCGAAAGCCGTGGGCGCTCGGGCTGGGATTGGGGTTGATGATCGGGTGGGCGTTGGCTTCCATCGTGACCGCCGGATTCTGCACCGGGATCAATCCGGGGCTCTACGCGTGACGCTTGGTCGTGGCGGGGCGCGGTGATAAGCGAATCGCCGGCGCCTCCGCCTGACGGGTCCCATCCATCGACGCCACCTCACGGACAGCCCGCCCTGGGACAGCCACCTCACGGGCAACCATCTCATCCCGGGCACCAGCCGCCCGAGGGCTACTGGGCGCCGCCGCCCAGACCGCCGCGTGAGGGCTCCCCCGGCCTCGGCGCCGTCGTGCTCGCGTTCGTCGGCCCAGTCGCAGGAGGCGGCCTGCTGATCCTGCGACGGCCGTGGGCGACCGGACCGGGGCTCGGATTGATGCTGGGGTGGGCGTTGTGGTCGATCGTGTCCGCTGGGTCCTGCACGGGCATCAACCCGGGGCTGTACGGCTGACATGGCCATACCGCTGCACGAGGTGCCGCTGCACGAGGTGTTCGTCGGGCTCGGCGTCCTGGTCGCCTCCGTCGTGTTCGTACGGGAGGCCCGCCGCCGTGGCGCACTCAACGAGCAGTCGCTCGTGGCCGTCACCGGCGCGCTGGTCGGCGGCGCCATCGGCATGCGCCTGGCCGGCTGGATGGAGACGCTCGACCTCAAGGACCTCTGGCTGTACGGATCCCGCAGCATCCTGGGCGGCCTGACCGGGGCGTACGTCGGCGTGCTGGTCGCCAAGCGGATCATCGGCTTCCGGGAGCGTACCGGCGACCTGTTCGCCCCTGCCGTGGCGCTGGGCATGGCCGTCGGGCGCATCGGCTGCCACCTCACCGAGGCCCCCGGGCGGCCCACCGACCTGCCGTGGGGCGTCCACGCGCCCCCGAGCACGCCCGAGTGCCCAGGATGCCTGACCGGTCAGGCCATGCACCCGTCGTTCGTCTACGAGATCATCTTCCATCTCGTCGCGTACGGGGCTCTGGTGTGGGCGCGGGACAGGGTGACGCGGCCGGGCGAGCTGTTCCTGCTGTACCTGGCCGGCTACGCGGCCTTCCGGTTCCTCGTGGAGTTCACGCGGGCGAACGAGACCGTGTGGCTCGGGCTGACGCGCCCGCAGTGGTTCCTCGTCCCGGGGCTGATTCTGCTGGCCGTACGGATCGGATACGGGCAGCGGCGCGGCCACTACGATGCACTTTCCCGGGCACTTGCCCGGCGGAAGGCGAGGGTACGGTCATGAGCACAGGAATGGGACTGCGGGGTGACCGCATCCTCCGGTACGTCAACGCGTTCTGCCCGTACTGCCACGGCCGCGATCTGGAACATGTCGAACGGCTCAGCGGCTATCTGGCGGTGCGCGACGACCGGGTGTGGCTGGAGCGCGGGTGCCGTGAGCACGGCCTGGTCCGGACCCTGTACGACGAGGACCCGGAGATCCTGGAGTACCTGGAGGAGTGGACCGCTCCCACCAAGCAGCACATGCCGGATGTGTCGGGCAATTTCGCGCCCGTCCCCGCCGCGTACCTCCAGGGGCTGCCGGAAATGCAGACGCAGCACACGTGCATCCTGCTGGAGGACATCGCCGAGGCGTGCAACCTGCGCTGCCCGACCTGCTTCGCCGACAGCTCGCCCGACCTGAGCGGGATCGTCCCGGTCGCCGACGTCCTCGCGAACGTCGACCAGCGGCTGGCCCGCGAGAACGGCCGGCTGGACGTGCTCATGCTGAGCGGCGGCGAGCCGACCCTGCACCCGGAGCTCCCGCTGCTGTTGCGCGAGCTCACGCAGCGGCCGGTCACGCGCATTCTGATCAACACCAACGGCGTCCTCATCGCCCGCGACGACGACCTGCTCAACCTGCTCACCGAGCACCGCGAGCGGGTGGAGGTCTACCTCCAGTACGACGGCAGCTCGGCCGAGGCGTCGCGGCACCACCGGGGCGGCGACCTGCGGCGGCTCAAGGAGCAGGCCGTACGGCGGCTGTCGGAGCGGGAGATCTTCACCACGCTGGTGATGACGGCGGCGCTCGGCGTCAACGACGGCGAGATCGGCGACGTCGTACGGCTCGCGCTCGACACGCCGTTCGTGGGCGGGGTGTCGCTGCAGCCGCAGTTCGGCTCGGGCCGCTCGGCGCGGATCGACCCGGTGGACCGGCTCACCCACACCGGCGTCCTCAGCCGGCTCGGACCGCAGACCGGCGGGCTGGTGACCTGGCGCGACCTGACCGCGCTGCCGTGCTCCCACCCCCACTGCTGCTCGGTCGGCTACCTGATCCGCGACGACTCGCGGCAGTGGCGGTCGCTGGTGGCGCTGATGGGCCATGACCGGCTGAAGGCCAATCTGGGCCTGGTCGCCAACCGGATCGCCGACAGCGACATCCCGCGCGAGCTGCGGGCGGCCGTACAGGAGTCGCTGCTGGGGCTGCTGTCGGAGCAGTCGTCGCTGTCGCACCCGCAGATCGGCGACCTGTGGCGCGACATCTGCGAGAACTGCGACCTCGGTGTGTCCACGCTGCTCACGCTGGCCTCGTCGGCGCTGCCGGGACGGCGCGCGAAGCTGCGCCGGATGCTGGGCGAGCGGGTCGTCCGGATCACGATCAAGCCGTTCATGGACATCTCGACAATGATCGAGGAACGGCTCACGCAGTGCTGCGTCCACGTGGGCACGCGGGCCGAGCAGGACCAGTGCGCGCCGTTCTGCGCCGTACAGGCGTGGCCGCAGCTCTCGGCGCAGCGGCTGTACGGCGGTGGCGTCGGAGCCCCGGACGCGGCTTCCCCTTGAGGTGATCACGTGAAGGCCGGGACGTACGACCCGCTGCGGCTGTGCGTGTACGCGACGGTCGCGCTGCTGGCGTGGCTGCTCGGGCCGTGGGCGGTGCTGGGGTTCGCCGCGCTGGGGTTCGCGGGGTACTGGAAGGCGCGGCGGGCCGGGCTGACCCGCAGCAAGTGCCTGCTGCGGGACACCCGGCTCGTGCTGGCCTACCTGGGACTGCTGGCGGTGGCGGCGTCCGTCGCGATCGTGCTGTCCCTGAGGTGAGACTGCTGTCCCTGAGGTCCTCAGGTGACAGCGGGGGCTACTCGGCCGGGACGTACAGGCTGAGCGTCTCGGCGATGCAGGCCGGGCGCTTCTCGCCCTCGACCTCGATCGTCATCTTGAGGTTGGACAGGTAGCCGGCGGGCGTGCCCTTGACGTCGGTCAGCTCGCCCGTGGCCCTGATGCGCGCGCCGACCGGCACCGGCCGGGGGAAGCGGACCTTGTTCAGGCCGTAGTTGACGCCCATGGCGATGCCCTCGACCTTGACCAGCTCGAACATGAACGAGGGCAGCAGCGACAGGCTCAGGTAGCCGTGGGCGATGGTGCCGCCGAACGGCCCGTCCTTGGCGCGCTCCACGTCGACGTGGATCCACTGGTGGTCGTCGGTGGCGTCGGCGAACAGGTTGACCTGCTCCTGGGTGACCGTGCGCCACTCGGTCGGGCCGAACGTCTCGCCGACGGCCGACTTGAGCTCGTGTACGTTCGCGAAGGTCCGCATGGGCCTGAACGCTATTGCGCTGGCGGGACGGCTGCCAAGTCGAGCTGCCGGTACGTGTCGCACCCCCGCCGCAGCTCCTCCGGCGGTGGATCTGTTGCGAAGATCTTTACCCGAAAGCGTCGCATGGGTGTTCGAGTCCGCGCTACAGTTCTGGGTGTCGAATCGAACATGGGTTCGGCCAGGTGAGAGGGGGTGTGTCCGATGACGGTGACGGCGACGGCCCGCGCCCGGACACGCCGTACGGCTTTCTGCGCAAATCTACGACGGCCGCTATATCCGGCAATAAAGTCCGAGAGCGTGGACCCTGTGCGCAATCCCTACGCCCCCGGAGCCGGGCAGCGTCCGCCCGAGCTCGCCGGCCGTGACCGTGAGCTCCAGCAGTTCGAGGTCGTGCTGGAGCGGGTGGCCCGTGGCCGGCCCGAGCGCAGCATGGTCGTCACCGGGCTGCGCGGCGTGGGCAAGACCGTCCTGCTCAACACCTTCAAGTCCATGGCGATGCAGCGGCTGTGGGGCACGGGCAAGATCGAGGCCCGGCCCGAGCAGTCGATCCGCCGTCCCGTCGCCGCCGCCCTGCACATGGCGGTCCGCGAGCTGGCCCCGCGACACCGCGCGCCGGAACGCATCGAGGACTTCCTCGGCGTGTTGAAGGCGTTCGCGATGCGCGACCCGGCGGCGGCCAAGGGCACCTCGCACTGGTCGCCCGGCATCGAGGTGCCGGCCAGCCGTGGCCGCGCCGACTCCGGCGACCTGGAGATCGACCTGACCGAGTTGTTCGTCGACGCGGCGAGCGTGGCGACCGACCTGGGCGTCGGCATCGCGCTGTTCATCGACGAGATGCAGGACGTGCCGGCGGCTGACGTCTCGGCGCTGTGCGCCGCCTGCCACGAGCTGTCGCAGTCGGGCGGGCCGCTCATCGTGGTCGGCGCCGGGCTGCCGCACCTGCCCAGCGTGCTGTCGGCCAGCAAGAGCTACTCCGAGCGGCTGTTCCGCTACGCCCGCATCGACCGGCTCGACCGGGAGGCCGCCGACCTGGCGCTGATCCTGCCGGCCCGCGAGGAGGACGTCGAGTTCACCCAGGACGCCCTCGACGCGCTCTACGAGGCGGCCGACGGCTACCCCTACTTCGTCCAGGCGTACGGCAAGGTGGCCTGGGACCTGGCGCCGCGCAGCCCCATCACGGTGGAGGACGTGAAGGTGTCGGCCCCCGAGGCCGAGGAGGAGCTCGCGGTCGGCTTCTTCGGCAGCCGGTACGAGCGGGCGACGCCCGCCGAGCGCGACTACATGCACGCCATGGCGCAGATCGGCGACGAGCCGGTCGCCACCGCCGAGGTCGCCGACGCCCTCGGCCGCAAGCCGTCGAGCCTGTCGCCGGCGCGCGACAGCCTCATCAAGAAGGGCCTGATCTACAGCGCCGAACGCGGGCTGATCGCGTTCACCGTGCCGCATTTCGGGAGGTTCCTGCGGGCCCAGCCGATCTGAGCGGCACCCCCTAGTCCTCTATTGGGCTGTCTAGTGGGGAAGCTAGACAGCCCAATAGAGCTACATCGAGCTGCCGTCGTGGGAAATCTACGGCTGTCTAGCGTCAGGCCGATACAGGGGTATATTCCGGCATCGAGTCGCTGTCCTGGCGGTCGACCACGGCCGCCCGCACCACCGGCCGGCGTCCGCTGAGGTACACCGCGAAGACCACGTCCCGGTTCCCCTGACCGTCGAAGGCGAAGAAGCGCCAGCACAGTTCCCGCCAGCTGTCGTACGGCTCGGCCGCGGCCAGCTCGGCCTGGTGGGCGCGCCACGTACCGCTGCTCCTGAGCCGTGACAGCGTGACGCTCTCGGCGGGGCCCCCGCGCTGCTCACAGGGAGCGCGATAGCGCACCCGGTCCACCATCTCCTCCAGCTCCGGCGAGAGCGCGACCAGCACGGCGAGGCCGGCGAGGGTGTACCAGGACGGCCGGGCGAACGCCATCCAGCCGGGCGTCTCGGCCCACACCGTGATCACCGCCATGCCGGTGAGCGTCACCGTCCGCGCGACCGAGCGCAGCCCCACCGGGGTGGCGCTGACCTCGCCGAAGCAGCCGCAGCCCGCGTCGGGGCGGCGTCTGCGCAGCTCCAGCAGCACGTACGTGGACAGCGTGAAGAACGTCACCGTACCCCAGCGGAAGATCGGATGGGTGGTGAGCAGGAGCCCGGACGCGAGGACCAGCTCCCCCGTGGCGCAGACGACCAGCGCGGGGGCCTGCATGCGGCCCGGCACCAGGACGGCCGGCCCGAGCCGCGACAGCGCGCCCGGCTCCCCTCCGGAGCGCACCGTGATCGCCTTGGCCACCGTCCCGAGGACGAGCAGCACGATCAGCGCCGGCTGCTGCGATGCCAGCACGAGCGTCACCCCAATCCGATGTGAGCGTTGAAGCACCCCTTGACCAGTTCGCCGCCGAGCTCCACGAACGTCGAGGGCGACAGCTCGGCGACGCGCCCGCGCGGCGACGTACCGCACTCCACGCAACGATCACAGAATCGGCCGGCCACGCAACCGCAGGCGACGATCGGCACGTTGGCCGAGCGCCCCGTGCACTGGTTGTGGACCTGCACCAGCGAGCCCATCGCGAGGTACGGCAGGCCGGCGCAGGACACCTCGGCCTCGGGGCAGCCCGCGTCGGAACGCTCCACCATCGGGTACGCCAGCCCCTGCTCCCCCTCGTCGAACCCGTCGGACCAGGTGACGGTGCCGGAGACCCGCTGCTGGGTGCCGGCGTAGGCGGACGGCGGAGGGGGGACCGCGCGGGCCGGGTACGGGGGCTGCGAGGTGGCGGGCAGCAGTGCCAGGCAGCCGCCGTCGCGCCGTACGCCGATCGCGTCGAGCAGGTAGCCGGGCTCCAGCCGCGGGTGGCGCACCTGGAGCCGGCCGGTGGCGCGGTGCGGGACGGTGACGGTGCGGCGGCCCCGGTGCGGCCCGCAGGCGAGCTCGACGGCCAGGTCGGTGCGTCCCTCCACGGACAGGATCGTCCCGGTGATGCGGGTGATACCGGCCCAGATCCGGTCGACGACCTTGCCCTCGTGCAGGGCTCGAATGATCACCCGGGCCCCGATGGGCAGGTCGGCCGGGGTGGTGTCGCCGCCGTTCCACGCGGTCGCCGAGGGGGCGATGACCAGGCGCTCCTCCTGGCCCTCGGGGGTCTCGACGACGACGAGGTGGGGGCTGACGTCGCGGATCTCGCCCGCGACGGCCCGGACGGGGACGCCGTCGCCGGGAGCCGGCCCCGGCACTCCGGCCTCGCGGCCCAGGGCGGCGGCGGCGAGCAGCCTGCGCCGGTCAACGCTCGGGTAGCCCATCCCCCTAGATTCACACGTCTTGGCCGGTCGTGTGGGGGTGACACCGTATAAGGGAGCAATTTACGCACCCCTCGGTGCAGGAGATCGCACCCGTCGTCGTACAAACCGCCACCGACCTTGACGGACCTTTGTCGTCGGCGGGCCGAATCCTGGGTTCCGGTTCAGCCCGAACGGCGCGTTCGGCTGCGATTCTGACCACGATGCCGATCACCGAGGGCGAAGAGGAGTTCCGCGAGTACGTGCGCGCCCGCGGGCCTTCCCTGCTGCGCACCGCCCACCAGCTCACCGGTCACCCGCTGGACGCCGAGGACCTGCTGCAGAACGCGCTCACCCGGACATATCTCGCCTGGGAGCGCATCGAGGACCGCGGCTCGCTCGACGGCTACGTCCGGCGGGCCATGGTGAACATCAACATCTCGCAGTGGCGGCGGCGCAAGGTCGAGGAGTACCCCTCGGACGAGCTGCCCGAGGTGGCCACGGAGCCGCACGACTCCCACGGGGCGTACGGGGACGTCCACGAGCGGCTGGAGAAGGCGCTGGGCAACCTGCCCGAACGCATGCGGGCCGCGATCGTGCTGCGGTACTACGAGGACCTGACCGAGCCGGAGGTCGCCCGGGCGCTCGGGATCAGCATCGGCACGGTGAAGAGCACGGTGTCACGCGCCATGGCCAAGCTCAGGAACGAGCTGGGCATCAGTGTCGCCGACCCTGAGGTCCGCCCGCCGTCACCGCTGTAGGTGTCGCCGCTGTGCCTGCTGTCCCGGCTGTGCCTGCTGTGGCGCAGGGCCGTACGACGTCGCGGATCTTGCGGAGGGTGGCGAGGAACGCCGTCAGCTCGTCGTCGGAGAGCAGGCCGGTGAAACAGCTCTCGATGTCGCGCAGGTGCAGCGGCAGCACGGACTCCAGCCGTGCCCGGCCGGCGTCGGTGAGGGCCGCGTAGGAGGCGCGCCGGTCGGAGGCGCAGGCGACCCGTTCGACCAGGCCGTCACGTTCCAGACGGTCGACGACCCTGGTGGCGCCGCTGGTCGACAGGCAGGTCTGCGCGGCGAGATCGGTCATGCGCAGCCGCTGGCCGGGGGAACGGCCCAGGCGGAGCACCGTCTCGAAGTCGATGTCCGACAACCCGGACGCGCTCAGCACGGGCTGCATCCGGGAGATCAGTCCTGCGTGCACCTCGGCGAGCAGCCCCATGGCGGTCAGTCGCGGGTCGTCGATGGCGTTCACGTTCACACTCTAGCCAACGTTAGTTGACGTGGGGAATATTCCTCCTATAGACCTCTGTTGACGCAAATATCCGCAAGGCAAGCTTCACTTGGAGGACTTCATGAGCACCCGCACCTGGGAAGGCCTGACCATCCCCGCCCCCGGCACCTACAACCTGGACGCGGCTCACACCACCATCGGTTTCGTGACCAAGCACATGATGGTCAGCAAGGTGCGCGGCACCTTCGGCAAGTTCAACGGCTCGGTCACGATCGCCGAGAACCCCGTCGAGTCGGCCGCCGAGCTCACCATCCAGACCGACAGCATCAACACGGGCGTCGCCGACCGCGACGGCCACCTGCGCGGCGATGACTTCCTGGCCACCGACAAGTACCCGGAGATCACCTTCCGCAGCACCCGCGTCGTGCACCAGTCGGACGAGGAGTTCACGGTCGTCGGCGACCTCACGATCCGCGACGTCACCCAGCCGGTCGAGCTCAAGGTCGAGTACGGCGGCGCCGGCACCAACCCGTGGGGCCAGGCGGTGTGGGGCTTCTCCATCACCACGGAGATCGACCGCGAGGCCTTCGGCCTGACCTGGAACCAGGCCCTGGAGACCGGCGGCGTGCTGGTGGGCAAGAAGGTCAAGATCGAGATCGAGGGCGAGGCCAACCCGGCCGCCTGACTTCCACGGACAGCCCGCCCTGACGACCCGGGCGGGCTTCATCCACAGGCCACTGTCCACAGGCTGTGGATAACGACTCGGGAAGGCTCGCGGGCCAACCGCTTTGCCGCCTCGCCAGAAGGCCGGTACGCTGTCCTGAGCCGCTTGGCATCCAGGAGGATTCGCCTAGTCAGGTCTATGGCGCCGCACTGCTAATGCGGTTTGGTGGCAACACCATCCGGGGTTCAAATCCCCGATCCTCCGCAGGTCGGAAGGCCCTTCCCCGGTACACGGGGGAAGGGCCTTTTTCGATCTCTGCAGGCCGTGGGTATCGGGCGGCTCGCCCAAAGGGCTTCGCATGGGGCGCTTCGCGCCCGTGGGCTCAGGCGTTGCTTCCAGTCGGGCCGAAGGCCCGACCCCTGGAGGGCCTCGCTCCGCTCGGACGCCTTCCAAAACCACGCAAGCCGCCCAGTGGGCCGAGAACAGCGCAAGCGCCTCGTACGAAAGATCGGCCAGATCGCGGCACGGGTGACCACCGCCTCCCGTGTCTTCACGAGGACAGGTCGTACCTCGTCGAACCCGTGGGGAGGCCGAACCTCACATGACAGCCTGGAAAGTTTTCTCCGATCACCACCGGTTCCGCGATCGGCCTACGTCCTCGCAGCAGAACGAACACCGCCGTATCCCTTTCGCGCATGAGATCCTCCTGCGCTGGTGCCTCCAGGGGACGCTCCGGGTGGGCCTTCGCCTTGGGACTCTGACCTCGCTGCGGAGTTCCTCGGACGGACTTCACCCGGGATCGAGCGGCGTGTACCGGCATCCTCAGCCCGCTCTGAAGCTCGATCACCACGTCAACGCCCTGCGTCCTGGCCGCCGTGGGCGCCGTGGAGCCCGCGCTCTTCAAGGCAGGCTCACGGCAAGGTGCATAGGCATCAGGCCAGGTACCTGCGGAATTGGTACTCCATGAGGTCCCAGAACGACCGGTAACGGACCTCGCCAGGGTGCCAGCTCGCGAGGTCCCATGCCTCCCACTCGCCGTCCTCCCCGACGACATGTGGGTTGAGCAGCCACACCTGCCCCTCGATCTCCTCGGAGACGCAGAGGCTGGCAGACACGGACTCTTGGTGGAGATACCACTTGTCCTGCGGGTCGGCGCCATCCAGGCCATCCCAGATCTGGGCGATCATCGGTTCGACATCACGAGTCCAGCCGACCTCAGCCAGGGTCAAGAGGCGGAGAGTTGAATGGCTGTACTCATCCCAGCCATTGGTGGTCTGGAGAAAATCCCGGTAGCTCGGCGGCAGGCGCATGCCGAGCCGCTCCTCGTGCCGCACGATCTCGGCTTCACTGGCACCGGTTGCGCCGAGCCAGGCCGCGCGGCCGAATCCGTCGTCCGGCTGCGTTGGACGTTGCGCCCGATGAGCCCTGTACTGCGCGAAGTACTCCTGGGCCGCACTGTTCACGGTGTGGAGAAGATCGTCCCAGGGATAGCGGGGGGCGTCTGAGGTGGCCATGGCGGGGACCTTAGCCACCGCGCCCGACATTTCGGCTGATGTACGACAGAGCTGTACCGGCTGACCGACCGCACTGAGGAGGACGCCGTAAGCGCTACTCAGGTCATGGGGTGCCTGAAAGACGACGACTGGGAAACGGCCTTCAGCCTTATCGAAGGACTCGGCGATGTCCACAGCCGCCCGAGTTCTGGAGCCTGCCGGCTGAGGCCGCGCGGTTGGCATGGCTTCGCGAAACACACCACTTGCCCCTGCCAACAGTTGCGGCAGGTTCGTGGAAGCGCTGTGCGGAGCGTCGAAGGCATTCTGGGCTGCCTCGTTCGCTGTCGTCGGATTCTGGGGGCATTGTCGTGCAGGCCGTGGTGATCGTCGTGGTGGCGGTCTTCTTTCTCGGGATGGGTGTGTTCGGGTTGGTCGCGCCCGCCGCGCTGGTCAGGCCGTTCCGGATGATCGCCGACTCGGCAGAAGCGCGCAGTGAGGTCCGGGCGGTGTACGGCGGTTTCGGCGTGGCCGTGGGTGGGCTGTTGCTGATGGCGCTCGCCGACGGGGGCAGGATGGGCGCGGGCGTGGTTGTCACCGTCGCCGTGTCCCTGCTGGGCATGGCCTTCGGGCGGCTGGTGGGGCGGACGGTCGAGCGGCCGGCGGCGTTCTATCCCGTCTGGTGCTACTTCTGGGTGGAGGTCGCCGCCGCCGGAGCGTTGCTGGCCGGCGTCAGGTGACGACGTCAGGTGACCGCGTCAGGCATGGCGTCAGGCGAGGGGTCCAGGCAGCGGATCGTCAGGTTCTGGGAGAACAGGGCGCTGGGCGTGAGGCCGAACATGGCGCGGAACGCGGTGCTCAGGTGGGACGGGCTGGCGAAGCAGCCGTCGGCCGCCGCGCGGGTGAGGTTGTGGCCCGCCGCCAGCGCTCGCGCGGCCCGGTGCATCTGCGCCCACAGCCGGAAGCGTCGGTACGACGTACCCGTGCCGCACCTGAACAGCCGCAGGAAGCGGGACTCCGACAATCCCAGCTCGGCTGCCAGCGGCGCGGCGGGCAACGGCTGGCCGGCGTCGATGAGCCGCCGAGTCGCGGCTGTGATCCGCGGGTCGGCGCACCACGTCCTGGCGCGGCCGGTGGCCTTGGCGACCCAGGCGGTGACCTGCGGGACGGGAGTCCGCGAAGACAGCTCCGCCGCCTGGGCGAGCAGGTCGTCCTCGTGCCGGTGCCCTGCCAGGATCTTCTCCTCGCCGGTGGTGAAACAGGTTCGGCACGCCCGGTCGTCCGCGGAGCCGGGGTCGAGGTAGAGGAACACCATGCGGTCACCGAACGCCGTGAGCTGGTGGCGTACCCGAGGGGCGACGAGCGCGGTGCGCGCCCGCAGTTCGCCACCGCTTGTCGGGTGAACGGTGAAGGGCGCGTCCACGCCCACGGCCAGGCACGCGACCGCGCCGGAATGCGGTCCCAGCCGCAGGGACGGCCCGGCGTACAGGGCGCGGCCCGGCCACAGCCACACCACGGCCCCGGCGGCGGCGCGACGGGGTGGTGAAAGCGCCGACATCAAAGTCTCCTGCACGCTGAGCGGAAAGCCGAGAACGTGTGAAGGAGGATACGGTGCGCTCCGCTGCCCGCATCACGGGGATTCTGCTGTTCGCTGCCGTGGGACTGCTCAGAAGGCCATGCTGTACCGCGTGTAGTGGTCGCCGGGCGGTGTGAACTCCATGCCGTTCTCATCAAGCGCGTTGTAGATCGTCACGTGGCCGTCCGGGAAGCCGAAGCCCAAGGACACGCTCGTCCCCTCCACGAGATCCCTGTCCCTCCACATCAGCAGCTCCACTGCCGAACAAGGCTGCCCGACCAGTGCGGTGAGGTCATCCGGTACGTCGTCCCGCCAGGCGAGGTGAAAGTCCGGCCAGTCCGGCGAGCGCGCCGGATCGATGGTGTTCCAGGTGATGGAGAGCTCGTCGAACTTCCAGTGGTTGATCTCGACCTGTTCGCCCTCGAAGTCAAGGAGGACCGGGCAGTCGGCGGACCACTCGTCCTCGTCGAGGTCCCACACGAGCAGCGCCCGGGTCAGTCGCCGGTCGACGAGGCGGCCCAGTCTCGCCCCATGGGTGGCAGTGATCGCCGAGCGTCCGCTCAACCATTCCGGCCTGTATCCGGGGATTCCGAAGGTGAACATTCGCATGGCGGTGTTCCTCTCGTGTGCGGAACTCGGCGGAGCTCGACCCGTACGAGCAGCTCAGCCCGACCTTGGTGGCAGAGCGTTGCAACTCGTCTACAAGAGTTCACCAAGTCGGCTTCCCTACCTTCGCCTATGAAGGCACCAGTTCGGTGACCGAGGCAGGAGGGGATCGCATGGCCCACGACGCAAGACCCATGGCGGGGAGTACGGCATGAAAATCGTTTACAAGGTCCTGGCCTACCTCGTCGCGGTGGAGGTCGCCGTACAGGCGGCGGTGATGGTCTACGGCGATGCCGGCCTGGGCAAGTGGGTGGCGCAGGGCGGCGTGCTCGACAAGACGGTCATGGAGAGCGAGGCGTCCCCGTTCCCCGAGGTCATCGGCCTCATCGCGCACGGCATCAACGGGATGATGGTCATCCCGGTGATCGCGCTGCTGCTCCTGATCTCCTCGTTCTTCGCGCGGGTGCCGGGAGCGGTCAAGGCGGCCGGACTGGTGCTGCTGCTCGTCGCCGTCCAGGTGACGCTCGGCCTGTTCGGCCACGACATCCCCGCCCTGGGTGCCCTGCACGGCCTGAACGCGCTGCTGCTCTTCAGCACGGCCCTCTACGCGGCGCGCCGTGACCGGAGCGTGGGCGTTCCCGCCCAGGCCGAGCCACGTCTCGGGACCACGGGCTGACGCACACCGCATGAAGGACACTCGCCGTCGTGGCGCCCGCCTCCGTCTCGCCGTCGCGGGCGTCGCGACCATCGCCGTACTCGGCCCCCTGGTGTGGCTCTGGCAGGACAGCCTGATGCCGGCGGCGTACTCGGTCATGGACATGGGGTACGCGGACTACGGGGGCGGCCCTTCACCGAGCCCGCCCGGCCACGGAACCGGCTCGGGACACGGACCCCACCTCACGACGGGCGCCCAGGGGCACAGCGGCCACACCGCGACAGCTCGCAGCGTCACGTCGCTCACCGCCGAGCGGGGCCGCACGGCCGACGTCGCGGTCACGCTCGTCGCCCGCGCGCAGCGGTTCCGGCTGCCCACCGGCCGTTCCGTCGACGGGTACACGTTGAACGGCACGTCCCCCGGCCCGGCCATCCGCGCGACCGTCGGGCAACTGGTGGAGGTCCGGCTGGTCAACGAGTCGGTGCCGGGCGGCATCACGCTGCACTGGCACGGCGTCGACGTCCCGAACGCCGAGGACGGGGTCGCGGGCGTGACCCAGGACGCGGTCGGCGCGGGCAGGTCGCACACCTACCGCTTCGTCGTGGACCAGGCGGGCACGTTCTGGTACCACTCCCACCAGGTGTCCCACGAGCAGGTTCGCCGGGGTCTGCTCGGAGCGCTGGTGGTGGCCCCGGCGCGGCGGCCGCCCGCCGGGACGGTCGACGTCGTGGCGCTGCTGCACCTGTACGACGCGGCCCGCACGGTCAACGGGCGGGAGGGCGACGTCCGCGTGGCGGCGCGTCCCGGTGACCGGGTCCGGGTACGCGTGATCAACACGGAGAACGGCGAGACGCCGGCATGGGTCGGCGGGGCACCGTTCCGGCTCGTCGCGGTCGACGGCACCGACGTGAACGAGCCCACCCCCGTGCGCGACACCGCCGTGATGGTGACCGCCGGAGGCCGTGCCGACATCGAGGTGACCATGCCCGAGGACGGGTCGCCGGTACGGGTCCACATCGGCGGCCCGGGCGGTCTCGTGCTCGGCTCACGGTCGTACGACGCGCCGGCCGCGCCCCGGCCGGCGAAGAAGCTGGACCTGCTCTCCTACGGCGCGCCGAAGCCGATCGGTTTCGCCGTGGAACGGGCCGATCGCCGGTTCGCGTACGACATCGGGCGCCGGCCGGGCTTCCTCGACGGGGTCCCGGGGGTCTGGTGGACCGTCAACGGCCACATGTTCCCCGACGTGCCGATGTTCGTGGTCGCCGAGCGTGACGTGGTGCGGATGCGCGTCTCCAACCACAGCGGCGAGTCGCACCCCATGCACCTGCACGGCCATCACGCCGTGGTGCTGAGCAGGAACGGCGTGCGGGCGACGGGGAGCCCGTGGTGGATGGACTCGCTCGAGGTCGGCAACGGCGAGTCGTACGACGTCGCCTTCGTCGCCGACAACCCCGGCGTCTGGATGGACCACTGCCACAACCTGCCGCACGCGACCGAAGGGCTGGTCGCTCATCTGATGTACGAGGGAGTCAGCACGCCGTTCACCGTGGGCGGGCCGGCCGCCAACGAGCCGGAGTGAGCCCGCCGGATGACCGGCCTACTCCGCCGCGATGGACTTCAGGGCACCGCCACCCTTCCGCGAGGCGTCCGGTTCACCAGACGTCCACGTCGACGCCGACGGCGAGGTGACGGCCGTCCGGGCTGAGCGCGTGACCGGTCGGCTCGCCGCGGTGCACGTCGGAGTGGCGCAGCAGCGCGCCCGCTTCGCGGAGCCGGGCGGTCGCGAGGCGATGCGCGCCGGTGACGCCGTGGACGCGCTCCAGGGCGTGGAGGGCGTCCCGCAGCGGCACGGTGTCGCGCCCGCCTTGGCGCCGGCCTGCGCCCCGGCGAAGACCAGGTCCGTCTTGGCGGGGACCGACGTGGCCACCTTCGCGCCCAACGCCTCCAGGCCGCGCTTGGCCTCGTCCTTCGAAAGCCGCCCGAACCGCCCGGCCAGCACGATCTGCCTGCCATGGATGATCATGCCTGGTGACCGTAGCGGCGATGACCGACACTTCGCCTCTCGTTCGGCAAGGGGCTTTCGGTCAGCGGGGGTGGTCCCTCAGGGGAGCCGCCAGGCGAGAAGGCCGTCGGGCGCGTCGGCCTGGACGAAGCCGGCCCCCACGAGCTCCTCCTGGATCGTCTCCCATACGGGACGGTAGGCGTGGCCGACGATCTCCTCCTCGTCGATCACCTTGTCGCCCTGGACGACCTCGTAGAGGTACCGGGCCTTGCACGACTCGCCGTCCGACTCGAGGATCTCCCCCGAGACCTTGTAGGTGTGGCGGCCCACCCGGCGCGGGGGGATCTCCGGCAGGGGGCCCGGCCGCGGAGCGCCGCCGGGCTGCCACGTGAAGACCAGGAGCCCGCCGGCCTCCAACCGGGACGCCAGTACGGGCCAGAGCCGCCTGCGGTAATCAGGCTCCAGGGCGTACATCACGTTGATCATCACCATGGCCTCGACCGGCTCGTCCAGGTCGAGGCTCAGCGCGTCGTACGGCAGCACCGTGACCCGCTCGAGCAGCTCCTGGCTCCGGCTCAGGCGGGTGAGCAGCATCCCGCGCATGCCGGCCGACGGCTCCAGGGCGAAGATCTCAGCCGGGGTCCATTCGGCCAGCGACTTGGTGATCAGCCCGCTGCCCGCGCCGATCTCCAGGATGCTCCGGCTCACCCCGGCGAGGAGCGGGGGCAGCTTCTCACGGATGGCCGGTATTTGCCCGTCCTCATGGATGAGGTCGTAGAAGGGGAAGGAGATGAAGTCGGTCAAGGCGGGCAACCGTAGCGCAGACGTGTCATCCGCCGGCGACGTAGAAGTCCATCCCGCTGTAGTCGAAGGTGATCGCGTACGGCTTGAAGAACTCGTGGGTGAAGTTGGCGAGCAGGTCGAAGCCGAACTGCGCCGACTGGCCCGGGCCGGGGAAGCCGGGGAAGACCTTCTCCGCGGCGAAGCCCCGCACGTCGCGGCCCACCGCCCGGCCGAGGCTGATCCGCTCCGGCGTGATCGGGTAGAGCTTGGAGGGCCCGTTCCCCGGCACCGGGTGGTCGCGGTCCACCGTGATGCCGAGCCGTTCGGCGATCTCCACCGTCGTGTCGAGGCCGTGGCCGATGCCGCCCGTGTCCACGGTGACCATCCGCTGCCCGGAGTCGAGGACGCCGCCCAGCGTGCAGGGGTAGTGGTCGCCGGCCAGCCACAGCGGCAGCCTGCTCGCTCCGGCGCGGCGGGCCCGTTCCCGGAGGCGCCGTCGCTGGGCCTCGGTCCTGCGGCGCAGGATCAGGGCCTGGCCGGCGTAGTCCATGGTGGTCAGGAAATGGTAGAAGAGGGTCGTCCCGATCACGCCCGCGGGCTGGGAGCCGTCCGGCATGGGCGGCCGCCGCATGTCGATCCACTGCACCGGCAGGTCGCGGATCTCGATCTGTCCGATCCGGAACGAGTCGAGCACGCCCAGGCGGATGGTGACCGGCTTGTTGTCGGCGACTCCTCCCGGCACGGTGGCCAGGGCCCGCAGCCCCGCCTCCTCCGCCGCCTCCTGTGACAGGTCGAGCGTCGCGTACGTGTCGAGCAGGAACTTCCTGGGGGGGCCGCCGTTGAGCGCGGCCTCGACGGAGGGCACCGGGTCGAGGGTGTGGAAGGGCACACGCGTGCCGGCCGCCCCCTCGACGCGCCACGGCGTGCCGGGGAGCTGGGCGAAGGCGGTGGCGAAGGCCGCGTCACGCTGGTCGCCGGTCTGCCGCAGCAGCGGTACGGCACGGGTGTGCCGGTCCTGCCGTACGAAGCACTCGGCGAGCCGCCGCTTCGAGGCGACGTCGCCGGGGTCGAGGGCGACTGCTCCGGACAGGAACGTCTCGGCCGGGCCGAACCGGTTGGACAGCAGGGCGATGTAGCCCAGTTGCGCGGCGGCGCGCGCGTTCTTCGGGTCGTCGCGCAGCAGGCGCCGGTAGCCGCGCTCGGCCTCGGCGAACCTGCCGTCCCTGAACAGCTCGTCCGGGGTCGCGGTGGCCGCCGCGGACGCGTCCGCCGGTACCGCCGGCGGGAGTGCCACGGCCGCGGCCAGGCCGGCTCCGCGCAGGAAGGTGCGCCGGCCGAACGTGTGCGAATCGTCTCGGGAGGTCATGCCCCACTCCTCACGTCTCGGGTGGACCCGCCCGCCGGGTCGATCGAGGGCGGGCGCAGGGCAAGGCAACTCCCCTACGTGTTCAACAGGCATAAACCGTGCGATGCGGCCCCCGTGGGCGTGAACGCGATTCCGGACTAAGGCGGAGTAAAGGGTGTAGGCCATCGAAAGGACACGCGCCGCATGACCGCTCCACCGAACGCCGCAGCCCGTCCCGTCCCCGGGAGGTGGCATTGCGCGTCCATCTGATGCTGGCGGCCAGGCGCGCGGGTGTCCCGGTGCCGCCCGTGGTGCTGGAAGCGGCGCGTGAGGCGATCACGCGCGCCTTCCCGGTGCCGGCCGCGACCGTGACCGCGAGCGGATGGCGCTCGGCCTCCGGCGACACGGCGTCGCTCTCCTGGTCCAACGAGCCCGAGGGGCACGGGCCGCCCGCCCTGTGCTCGGGGGCCGGCCGGGTGGCGGGTCTGACCGGACACCTGGCCGATCCGGGCGACATGGACCGGTTGCTGGCCGCGTCCCGGCTGGGGGAGGCCGTCGTCCGTACCGGTGGGGTGTTCTCGGTCTTCCGGGCCGGCGAGGGACAGGTGGACGCGGCCACGGGGCTCACCCGTGCTTGTCCGGTCTTCCACGCCGAGACCGCCGACGTCCATGTCGTGGGCAGCCGGGCCTTGCTCGTCCACCTCGCCGCCAGGGCGGCCGAGACCGCGTCGCACCGGCCCGAGATCGTCTGGGATCTGCCCGCGCTGGAGTCCATGGCGCGGACGGGGTACTTCCTCTCCGACGAGACTCCGTTCCGCGGGGTCGGCGCGTTACCGGCCGGGGCCGAGATCTCGATCACGGCGGGCCGGCGCGTCATCACCGTGAGCCCGGCCCCCGAGCCGCGGGCGGCGCCCACCTCCAGGCGCGGGACGCGCGCCCAGGTCGACGAGCTCGCCGACGCCCTGCTCACCGCCGTGCGTCCCCTGCGGGACACCACTGAACCGGTACGTCTGTCGCTCACCGGGGGCCGCGACAGCCGTCTTCTCGCCGCGCTGCTGTACAAGGCGGACATCCCGTTCGTGACGGCGACCTCGGGGCACGACGACAGCCCCGACGTGGTGCTCGCCGGGCGCGTCGCGGAGGCGCTCGGCGTGCGGCACCGCGTCTCCCGGCCGAAACGCTCCGAGGGCGGGACCGACTTGATCATCCCGCACCCGCGGGTACGCACGCACAATGCGCTGTTCGCCTGCGAGGGGATGATCTCGGCGTACGAGAACATCCCCGGCGGCACGCGGTACGACCCGACGCCCCGGATGTCCGGCCACGGCGGGGAGGTCCTGCGGGGCGGTTTCCTGCAGAACCAGGCCGATCCGGACCCGAGGGCCATCAGGCGCCGGGTGGACGCCCTCTTCGGCAAGAACGCCGACGTGCTGACGAGGGAGGGCAAGGAGCACGCCCGAGCCGTGGCGTCCCCGTGGCAGGAGCGATGCCGGGAGGACGGCCCGGGCACGCTCGACCACCTGTACCTGGCGTACCGGGTGGGCCGCTGGCACGCCGCCTCCCGCGCGTCGCTGCTGCGCGCGCAGAACCCCGTCCCGCCGTTCCTCGACAATCTGGTCGTACGGACGGCCCTGAGCATGGACCCGCTGTGGCGGCGCTCCGAGGCGCTCATCCACGGCGTGATCGGCGCCTTCGCCCCCCAGTTGCGCGACGTCCCCGTGGAGGGCCGCCCCTGGCGCTTCACGACCGAGGCCCGCGACCCCACGCTGGCGGACCGGCTCCGGCTCCACCTCCGGCTGCCGGCCAAGGAGGCCGCGCCGGAGCCGGGCGGTTCCGTCCCGGCCGGCAAGCCCTGGAACTGGCGGCTGCAGCCCTCGCCGGAGCTGCTGGGCCTGATGCGCGCGGGCGTCGTGGAGGCGCACGAGGCGCTGAAGGGGGACGGGCTCGCGGCCGTCGTGAACGAGGCGCACATCGCCGGCGAGGAACCGCCCGGCGCCCGGATGGACCTCCTCTGGCACCTGTACACAGTCTCGGTCATGCTGACGGACGCCTTCGCCTCCCCGCTCCCGCCCGACCTCCCCTCGCTGAGCGTCCCCCTGCCGGAGTCGTTGTCCACAGGACGCTGACGCGTCCACCCCTCTGTCCACAGGGTGTTGACACCCCGGTGCGGTCCGGCCGGCGCGCCGGGCAGAATCAGCGGCGTGCAGTTCGGAATTCTCGGGCCCCTCGAGGTGCGCGCGGCCGGGGGCGAGACGGTCGCGGTCGGCGGGCCCCGCCCTCGGGCGCTGCTCGCGTTGCTGCTGCTCGACGCCGGGCACCTCGTCAGCGTGGAGCGGCTCATCGACGGCCAGTACGGCGACGCCCCGCCGGCCGGTGCGGCCAACGCCATCCAGACCCACGTCTCCAGGCTGCGCCGCAACCTGCCGGCCGGGCTGGTCGAGTTCCACGGCGCCGGCTACCGGCTGGTGGCCGACCGGGAGGACGTCGACGCCCACCGGTTCGAGCGGCTGGCCCGCGAGGGCCGGGAGTCGCTGGCCGCGGGGCAGCACGAGCGGGCCGCCCGGGTGCTGAAGGAGGCGCTGGCTCTGTGGCGGGGGCCCGCGCTGGCCGACGTGGCCGACGCGCCGTTCGCGCAGCCGCATGTGGCTCGCCTGGAGGAGGCGCGGCTCGCGGCCAGGGAGGACCTCGCGGAGGCCGAGCTGGCCCTGCCCGGCGGCGCCCCGATCGCGGAGCTGCGCGAGCTGGTGGCGGCCCACCCGCTGCGCGAACGGCCGCGCGGCCTGCTCATGCGGGCGTTGCACGCCTCCGGTCAGCAGGCGGCCGCGCTGGCCGTCTACGACGAGGTGCGCCGGCTGCTGGCCGACGAGCTGGGCGCCGACCCCGCGCCGGAGCTGGCGGAGCTGCACCTCGCGATCCTGCGCGGCGAGGAGCGCCGGGAGCAGCCGCCGAGGCGGCGGCTGCCCGCCCCGCTCAACCGGCTCATCGGGCGGGAGGACGAGCTGGCCAGGATCGCCGCGCTCGGCGACGCCCGGCTCATCACGATCGTCGGTCCCGGCGGCACCGGCAAGACCCGCCTGGCCGTCGAGGCCGCCCACCGGGCGGGCCCCGGGCGTGAGGCCGGGTTCGCCGACCTGTCGCCGGTCGACGACGGTGCGCAGGCGCCGCTGGCCGTGCTCGGCGCGCTCGGCCTGCGCGAGGCCGGGTTGCAGGCGCCGGCGCTGGACCGTCCCGACCCGGTCGAGCGCCTCGTCGCCGCGCTCTCCGACCAGCCGCTGCTGCTCGTCCTCGACAACTGCGAGCACGTGATCGCCGCCGCCGCCGAGCTGGCCCGGCGGTTGCTGGACGCCTGCCCCGGCCTCACGATCCTGGCCACCAGCCGGGAGCCGCTCGGGCTCACCGGCGAGGTGCTCGTCCCGCTCGCCCCGCTCGCCGTGCCGCCGCCCGGCACCGGCCCCGCCGACGCCCTGTCCTATCCCGCCGTACGGCTGTTCGCCGAGCGGGCCGCGGCCGTCCGGCCCGGGTTCACGACCGGCCCCGAGGTCGCCGAGATCTGCGCCACGCTGGACGGCCTGCCCCTGGCCATCGAGCTGGCGGCGGCCCGGCTGCGCACCTTCACCCCCGCCGAGATCGCCGCCCGGCTGGCCGAGCACGGCCGCTTCAAGCTGCTCTCCCGCGGCGACCGCACGGCGGCGGCCCGGCACCGCACCCTCCACGCGGTGGTCGAGTGGAGCTGGGGCATGCTCAGCCCGCCGGAGCGGGAGGCGGCCGGGCGGTTCTCGGTGTTCGCCGGGGGCGCGTCGCTGGAGGCGGCCGAGAGCGTCTGCGGTGACGGTGACGTGCTGGCCGACCTGGTCGACAAGTCCCTCGTCGAGGCCGACGGCGGGCGCTACCGGATGCTCGACACCATCCGGCTGTTCTGCGCCGAACGGCTGGCCGAGGCGGGAGACCAGCGGCGGGCCCGCGACGCGCACGCCGCCTGGTACCTCGGCCTCGCGCGGCGCGCCGACCCGTGGCTGCGCCGGGCCGAGCAGCTCGACTGGCTGGCCACGCTCTCCGAGGAGCACGACAACCTGCGGGCCGCGCTCCGGCACTCCGTCCAGCACGACCCGGAGACGGCGTCGCGGCTGGTCGGGGCGTTGGCGGCGTACTGGTGGCTGAGCGGGCGGCGCGGCGAGATCACCTCGTCGGCGGTGCGGCTGCTGGACCGGATCGGCGGCGAGCCGCTGGAGGGGCTGGAGGAGGAGTATGTCCTGTGCGTGCTGCTGGCCATCCGCGACATGCCTCCCGGGCGATGGACGCGGGCCATGGAGATCATGGGATCGATGGACCGCGAGCTGCGCCACCCGTTCCTGGCCGCCCTGTGGGGCATGACGGCCGGTCCGGCCGACACGGCGACGACCCGGCGGCGCGGGCGGCTGCTCGGCTCCGATCCGTGGAGCCAGGCCGTGTCCATGCTCAGCGAGGCGCTGATCACCCTGGTGGAGGGCCGACCGGCCGAGGCCGAGCGCCGGCTGGCGGAGACACTGGCACGCTTCCGCGCCGCCGGCGAGCGCTGGGGGACGGCGCAGAGCCTCGAATTCCTCGCGATGATCGCGAGCTGGCGCGGCGACTGGGCGGGGGCGAGACGGCTCTGGCGGGAGGCCGTCCAGCTGCACGAGGAGCTCGGCTCGGCGGACGAGCTGGTGGACGTGCTGTACCGCAGGGCGGCCGGCCTGGTGCGGGAGGGTGACCTGGACGGCGCCCGCGCCGACCTCGAACAGGCCACCGAGCTGGCCCGCCGGACGGGCACGTACGGTTCGGTGCCGGCGCTCGACCTGGGATGGGGCGACCTGGCCCGCTTCTCGGGCGATCACGACGAGGCGCGGGCCCGCTACACGGCCGTGCTGCAGTCCGCTGCTCCAGGCGCATACGTGACCGAGGGTATGAGGCCGCTCGCCCACACCGCGCTCGGGCGGCTGGCCGAGGCCGAGGGCGACCACGCGGAGGCCGGGCGCAGGCACGCCGAGGCGCTGCGCCTGGTGCGCGGGGCGGTCCCCGGCGACGTGGCCGACGTCGCCGAGGGCCTGGCCGGGCCGGCGCTGCTCGAAGGGGCGGCCGAGCGGGCGGCGTACCTGCTCGGTGTGGGCGCCGCGCTGCGCGGCACCACGATCACCGGCGACCGGGACGTGGCCAGGGTGGCGGCCGGGGTCACGGCGTTCCTGGGCGCCGAGGCGTTCGCCGCGCACTTCACGAAGGGCGCGGCGCTGAGCCAGGAGGAGGCGCTGTCAGCCCTCTTCGACTGAGCCCGCCCCGTTGCCCGGCCGTTCGTACGGCCGTTTGTCCGTCTTCTGAGCACCGCACTTCCTAGGCGCTCCTGAGAGGGTGGAGCACCGTACTCCCCGGCCCTCTTGAGGGGCCCGGCCCTCTTGAGGGGCCCGGCCCTCTTGAGGGGCCTGAGGCGCTCATCTGCCCACATGAGAGACCTCGAAGTCCCACGCCACCCGCCTCCGCGAGAGGCCGAAGTCTCCGCACCACCCGCCCCCGCAAACTCACACCACCCCCACCCCGCAAGAGGCCGAACTCCCACACACCCCTCACCCCCCATGACGAGCTGAAGCGTCGCGCTGTCCCTGCATGCCGGCTGGTCCGAGGCGGCGTACTGTCAGTGCTCTTCGGTGTGGTTCAGGTACTGTCAGCCGGTTGAGCCCAGGGTGTCAGCGGGTCCGGCGAGAGTCGTGGACATGCAGAACACCAACATCCTCATCTCCGGTGCCAGCGTCGGCGGCCCGGCCCTCGGCTACTGGCTCGCCCGCTACGGCTTCCGGGTCACGGTCGTCGAGAAGGCCCCGACCCTGCGCCCCGGCGGCCAGGCCGTCGACTTCAAGGGGAACGCCCACATGACCGTCCTGAGCCGCATGGGCATCCTGGACGACGTGCGGCGGCTCCAGACCGGCGGCGCCGACCAGACCTTCGTCGACGCCCGCGGCCGGGCGCTCGCGGTCCTGCCCGGCGAGTTCACCGGCGGCGAGCTGGAGATCCCCCGCGGCGACCTGGCGCGGCTGGTCTACGAGAAGAGCGTCGCGGCCGGCTGCGAGTACGTCTTCGGCGACTCGATCACCTCGCTCACCGAGACGTCCGACGGCGTGCACGCCACCTTCGAGCGGTCCGCGCCGCGCACGTTCGACCTGGTGATCGGGGCCGACGGCATCCACTCGAACGTGCGCCGCCTCGCCTTCGGCCCCGAGTCGGACTACGTCGAGTTCCTCGGCCACTACTACGCCCTGGCCGAGCTGCCCGAGCGGTTCGGCGCCGAGCCGCAGATCTACAACGAGCCGGGCCGGATGATCGCCGCGGGCGGCCCCAAGGCGTCCGTCTTCTTCGTCTTCGCCGCACCGCGCCTCGACTACGACCGCTACGACACCGAGCAGATGAAGCGGGTCGTGCTCGACGCGTACGCCGGGATGGGCTGGCAGACGCCGGCCGTCCTGGACGCGGTGCGCCGCACAGGCGACTTCTACCTCGACTCGATCAGCCGGGTGAAGATCGACCGGTACTCGGAGGGCCGGGTGGCGCTGGTGGGCGACGCGGCCTACGCCAACACGCTGGGCGGGTTCGGGTCCGGGCTCGCCCTCGTCGGGGCGTACGTGCTGGCGGGTGAGCTGGCGGCGGCCGGCGGCGACCACCGGGCGGCGTTCCGGCGCTACGAGGAGGGCTTCCGCGAGTACGCCAAGGTCTCGGACAAGGGCAACGCCGGGCCGTGGCTCGCTCCCCCGTCCCAGACGCGCATCACGATGCGCAACTGGACGTTCAAGGTCGGCTTCCTGCTCAAGCTCATGATGAAGATGACCGACGACTTCGCCGACAACATCGCCCTGAAGGACTACCCGTCGCTGGTGCGCGACGCGCTCAGGTGAACGGCGTCACCGGGGCGGTCGAACCACCGCCTCGCGGGCGGGAGCAGGAGCAGGACGATGACGGCCACCGCCATCAGCACGTTCGGGGAGAGCCCGGTGTGGTCCAGGTGAAGTCCGCTGCCGTCGCCGAAGTCGCCGTCCACCACTCCCAGGGTCACGAACAAGGCCGCCTCGGCGGCCTCCAACGCGATCAGCAGCCACCGGGTGCCGCGCACCCGCCGCGGCACCCGGTTCGCCAACCTGCCTATGGCCCATCCCCACGCAGCCGCCACGGCCGCCATGGCCCACGCCACGCCGGCCCCTTGAGCCGCCGCGAGCAGGCAGATTCCCGCCCCCACGAACCAGGCGACCGCTTGGACGGTCGCGACGACGCGCGCCAACAGGACCGTGCGCGGGGCGGGCTCCGGCTTCACGGCTCAGCCCTCCGCCGGCCGGCGGAAGAGGGCGGTCAGGAGGAACGGGACGCCGAAGTACGGGGAGTCGGGCGGCTGCTCCTCCATCCTGCGGATCTCGATCTCGTTGAGGTCCGAGAAGATCCAGCGCAGCGCCTCGGCGCTGTAGGCCAGGCCGCCGTGCAGGCGTCCGTCCCGGTGGAAGTCCTCGTCGGAAAGCTCGGAGCCCATGGCGCCGGCGGCGAAGCAGGCGACGGCGCGGTGGCCGCCGGGCGCCAGGACCCGGTCCAGCAGCTCGAGGTAGCTCACGCGGCGGTGCGGCGGCAGGTGGTGCAGGCAGCCCGAGTCGTAGACCAGGTCGTACCCGCCCGACGCCAGGTCGGCGGTGAAGGCGTCGCCGCAGATGAAGCGGACGTCGGCGCCCATGTCGGCGGCGCGCTGCGCGGCCCACTCGACGGCGGCCGGGGACAGGTCCACGGCGTCCACCTCGTAGCCGAGCGAGGCGAGGTAGAGGGCGTTGCGGCCGGGGCCGCAGCCGAGGTCGAGGGCACGGGGTGAGGTCCGGGCACGGTCCGGGGTCCGGGCACGGTCTGGAGGGGCAGCGCTGTCGGCGGGGACGGGATCGCCTGGGGCGAGGAGACCACGTTCGACGTACGAGACGAGGCTACCGTCCGGCTTGGTGGCGAAGAACGGGACTGGTTTGGACCGGTCGGCGTAGAAGTCGTCCCACCAGGCCGAGGCTTCGGCGGTCCACCGGTCGGCGTCGGCCGCGAAGAGCCGGTCCAGGATCTCCATGCCGTTGCCGTCGGAGGAAACCGGCGTCTCCATGCGGTCCGAGCCGGAGGCGGAGAGCCGCTCCAACAGCTCGTCGACGTCTTCCATCGTGCGGATGGTGCGGTTCACGCGCTCCCCCTGTGGATACCGGCGACATTTGCGATCTTAGGAGACCGCCGCGCCCGAGGAGCGTCGCGTGGCGAAGAAGGCGTCGAGGGCGGCCTGCTGGTCGGGTGCGAAGGCGCGGGAGGAAGGCCGCGCACTGCCTGCCGACGAAGAACAACCAGAACTCCGATGTGGTCACGACATTTCCGAACATGGACCAGTTGAGGGTGGTCGTGTACTGGTCGGTCCGGCACTCGTGCCCCCCGCTGGTCAGCCGGAGCGTCGTCGGGACGCACAGGTACGCGAGCCGCCGCCGCGCGGTCCGGCGGATCGCCCACGTCAGCGCGACCGGGAACGCGACCGCCCCGGCTAACATGCCGGTCGCCAGGCCGAGGTCGCCAGGCCGAGGTCGCCAGGCCGAGGTCGCCAGGCCGAGGTCGCCAGGCCGAGGTCGCCAAGAACGCCGCACACCGCTCCCGCCGCGGCCAGGACCGCCGGGAACACCACACGGAGCGTCCTGAGCTGCCGCCTGACGCCCTCCCCGAGCGCTCGCGTCACCTCGTCCGGCGCGGGCGTGTACTCGATCGCGCGGTCCACCGTAGAGCCGATCTCCCGCCACTCGATCGCGCGGTCCACCGTGGAGCCGGTCTCCGCTACTCGTTCACGCGGTGGCGGTGGGCGCGGGCGCGGAGGAGGGCGGTCGTGGCGTCGTCGGCGGGCAGGAAGGCCTCCAGGCGCAGCTCGGCGAGCGTGACGTCCGTCGCCGTGGCGAACGACGTCAGTGTCGTGATCAGCCGCAGCTCCCCGTCGGCCGTGGCCAGCCGCATGGGCACCGCGAAGCCGAGGTGCTCCGGTCCGACCGGGGTCTGGGGCACGTACCCGGCCAGCTCGGCGACCAGGGCGTCGAGGCGGGGGTCGGGGCTGCGGCGGGAGCGGGCGCGGAGGTTCTCGACGACGTGCCGCCCCCACTCCGGGAGGTTGCGCACGCGGGGTCCCATCCCGTCGGGGTGGAGCATGAGCCGCAGCATGTTGAGCGGGGGTTCGAGCAGCTCGGGCGCCGCGCCCTCGGTGAAGACCTCGATGGCGGCGTTCTCCGCCACGACCTGCCCGTACGGCCCGATGACCAGCGCCGGGTACGGCATGTGGCCGTCCAGGATCTGCTCCAGCGCCGCGCGCACGGGACGCAGGGCCGCCTCGTCGAAGCCGGACTCGGCGAACACCGGCGCGTAGCCGGCCGCGGTGAGCAGGTCGTTGCGCTCGCGGAGTGTGAGGCCGAGCGACTCCGCCAGCCGGATCACGATGGCGCGTCCCGGCAGCGATCGGCCGCTCTCGATGAAGCTCAGGTGGCGCTGGGTCGTGCCGGCCAGCGTGGCGAGTTCGAGCTGGCTGACGCGGCGCGTCTGGCGCCACCGCTTCAGCTCGCCCGCGATGCCGCCGATGGCGGTTCGCTCCGTCATGGTGCTCACCCGGTAGTTCTATCCGCTTCGTACGACCGTCGGCGATTCCCTCCGGGGAATTGCCCGATGTCATGGTTCGTCCGGACGATCCCCTCGTACCGGAAACACCGCGAGGAAGGACGTGCGATGAGGAGCTATCACCTGGAGCCGGGGCGCGGGCTCGACGGGCTGACCATGGCGGACCGCGACGAGCCCGCGCCGGGACGCGGGCAGGTCGTGGTGCGGATGCGCGCCAACGGGCTGGGCTTTCGCGACCTGTTGGTGCTGAACGGCGACTACCCGCTGCCGATCAGGCCCGGCATCGTGCCCGGCTGCGAGGGCGCGGGCGAGGTGGTGGCCGTCGGAAAGGACGTCACCCGGGTCAAGCCGGGCGACCGGGTGGCGGCCGCCGTGTTCCCGCAGTGGCATGACGGGCCGTTCCTGCGCGAGAACGCCGCCCAGCTCGGCACCATGATCGACGGCATGCTGACCGAGTACGCGGTGCTCGGCGAGGACGGCGTGGTGCCCATCCCGGAGCACCTGTCGTTCGAGGAGGCGGCGGCGCTGCCGCTGGCGGCCGTGACCGCGTGGAACGCGCTGACCTCCGGCGGCATGCCGCTGCCGGGCGACACCGTGCTGACACTCGGCTCGGGCGGGGTGTCGCTGTTCACGCTGATGTTCGCCAAGGCGGCCGGCGCCCGGGTGATCGTGACGACGTCCGGCCCGGACAAGGCCGGGCGGCTGCGGGAGCTCGGCGCCGACGACGTGATCGACTACCGGGCGACCCCCTCCTGGTGGGAGGAGGTCCGCGCGCTGACGAACGGGAGAGGCGCGGACCGCGTCGTCGACCCGGCGGGGCCCCTGGAGCAGTCGCTGCGGTCGGTGGCGCTCGGCGGTGAGGTGGCGTTCGTCGGCTACCGGCTGTCCGGCGCCGAGGGGGCGAGGCCGGTGGACCCGGCGGTCCTGTTCGGCGCGGGCGCGGTCCTGCGTCCGGTGGCGACCGGCAGCCGGGCCCACTTCCTCCAGGTGAACCGGGCCATGGCCGCGCACCGGCTGCGTCCCGTGATCGACCGGGCGTTCCGGTTCGAGGACGTCCACGAGGCGTACCGCTACTGCATGGCCGGCGGCGGCTTCGGCAAGGTCGTCATCAGCCACGGCTGAGAGCCGGCGAGGCTCCCAGCCGTGTACTCGTCAGCAGGTGGAGCGGTCCGTGGCCGTGCCCGTCTCGCAGGCGGAGCGCTGGGCGCGGCCGCGGAGCCGGGCCAGCGGCGAGTCGCCGGCGACCTTGAGCTGCGGCGAGGCGCCCGTGGCCGTGGATCGCGGCGTGGCTCCCGTCGCGTCGGGCCGGCCCGTCGCGTTGGGCTGGGCGGAGGACGAGGGGCCCGCGGTGTCGGGCTTGGCCGACGGCGCGGCGCTCGCGCTCGTGGACGTGGACGTGGGCTGGGCGGCCTGCTCGCCGCCGCCCCCGAGGAGCTGGGCGGCGCGGTTCTCGTCCGTGAGCGGGGCGACCAGGGCCGCGCCCGGCTTCTCCTCGATGAACACGCCCTGCCCGATCGGGATGTGCACGGACGCCTGGTACGCCTGCGCCTGCGGCGACGCCGCCCGGCGCTTGGCCCGGGTGAGGGCGTTGTCCACGTAGAACAGGCCACGGCCGGCCGTGCCGATCGACTGGCGCAGGCCGTCGAGCGTGGTGCCCGTGGGCTGCTCGACCCGCAGCCGGATCTGCCCGCCGGTGTAGCCGCGGCCGAGCTTGCCGGCGAGGACCTTGTCGACCTTGACCACGACGCTGGCCCAGCGGATCGCCGCCTCCTGGCTCTCGTACGGCACGACCCGCGGCGTCGGCGAGTCGTCGTCCGAGGCGTACGCGATGCCGGGCTCGACGCCGACAACCGTGCCCTCCACCAGCGCGGCGGCCGGACGGAACGCGCCGGACGGCCGGGCGCCGGGCGTGATGTCGTCGAGCGAGTCGAACAGGTACTGTCCCGTCCCGCCGGCGTCGGTGTGGAGCTGGGACCAGAAGGACCGCTGGGGCTGCTGCCGGGCCGCGCTCTGCTGGGCGGCGCACCCGACGCTGGAGGCGACGGCGACGGCGGCGAGGCCGGTCGTGAGGAGCTTGAGGTTTCGCATCGCCGGTCTCCTAGTAGCGGCCGTTGATATGGGCGACGTCGTGCGCGCTGTACTTGAGGATCTTGTGCGCGCCGGTCTTCAGGCAGGACGTCGACTCGGTGGAGTGGTCGAGGCCGACCGTGTGCCCGACCTCGTGGCAGGCCAGGGCCTGCCGCTGCGTCGCGGTCATCCAGTCGATGTCGCGCAGATCGTAACGGACCTCGTACTGGTCGCAGCGCCACGGCTGGCCGCTGCTGGCCGGGGCGATGGTCTTGACGCACTTCGAGTACGCGTACAGGTTGTAGCCGGTGCTGGAGCCGTCCCAGTCGAGGTCCCAGTGGTCGACGTAGTAGCGGTCGAACGACTCGACGTCGGTGCTGGGGTCGGGCGTGGTGTCGGCGGCCACGGTCATGTCGGTCTGGGCGTCCAGGTTGAGCAGCGCGGCCTTCACGGCGGTGCGGGTGCGGGTCTCCAGGGACGCGTAGTTGTACCAGTGCTTGCCGTTGTCGGCGAAGGGGCAGCAGCCGTTGCCGGAGCCGAAGCCGTTCGCCCCGGCGGGTGACGCGGTGGCCGCCATGACGGCTGCCGCGAGGACGAGTGCGGGGAGGAGCTTTCGCGGAAACATGTGATCCAGAAATAGGGGAAAAGGGAGTCCGGATATCTTGCCGGGTAGATAAGGGGCGATCAACCCGGTGTATCCCCTTTGGCGGCTCTAGGCTGTGCGCTGTGACATCCGGGCGTACGGTCATCGACGGCCGATTCGAGCTGGTCGGGCGGTTGGGCAGCGGCGGCATGGGGACGGTGTGGCGTGCCTATGACCTGGCCCTGCAACGTGAGGTCGCGCTCAAGGAGGTCCGCCCGTCCGACTCCCCCGACCCCGACTCCAGCCGGGCCCACATGCTGCGCGAACGCGTGTTGCGCGAGGCCCGCGCCCTGGCCCGGCTCGACCATCCGAACGTGGTGACCATTCACCACATCATCGACACACCGGCCCTGGCGCACCCGTGGATCGTCATGGAGCTGGTGCGCGGCCGGTCGCTGGCGGACCGGCTCTCCGAGGGGCCGATGACGCCCGCCGAGGCGGCCCGGCTGGGGCGCGGGATCCTGGCCGCGCTGCGGACCGCCCACGAGTCGGGTATCTGCCACCGCGACGTGAAGCCGGCGAACGTCCTGCTGCGACCCGACGGCAGCCCGGTGCTCACCGACTTCGGCATCGCGGCGATGCTCGACTCCCCCGGCCTCACGGCCAGCGGCGACGTGGTGGGCTCCCCCGAGTACATCGCCCCGGAACGGCTGCGCGGCCACGAGGGCGACCCCGCCTCCGACCTGTGGTCGCTCGGCATGCTGCTGTACGTGGCGGTGGAGGGCCGCCACCCCCTGCGCCGGGACACGCCCATCGCGACGCTCGCGGCCGTGCTGAACGCGCAGGTCCCGCCGCCGCACCGGGCGGGGCCGCTGGCGAACGTGCTGCACGCCCTGATGACGCCCGATCCTCGGGCGCGTCCACCGCTGGCGGAGCTCGACCGGATGCTGGCCAGGGCCGAGGAGCAGGCGGCGACCGCACCCCCACCGCCCTTCGCGCCGCCGCCCGCCGGCGCCATGTCGTCCGGCCCCATGTCGTCCGGTCCCATGTCGTCCGGTCCCATGCATCCGTCCGGTCCCATGCACCCGTCCGGCCCCATGTATCCGGGTGGTCCCATGCCTCAGGGGCCCGCGCCTTCCGGGCCCGTACCACCCGGCGGTGGTTTCGCGACCGGCCCGGGGCGGCAGCAGGCGTACGCGGGCCTGCCCACAGGCGATGTGAAGCGGCGCTCCGGCGGGCGGCGGGCCGCGACGATCGCGGGGGTGGCCACCGTCGGCGGCGTCCTCGCGGCCGCCCTCATCGTGGTCCCCCGGCTGCAGGACCGCACCACGCCCGATGACCCGGGTACGACGTCCACCCCCAAGGAGACCGAGACCACCACGGGCAAACCCAGCACGGGCAAGCCCACCAGGACCGAGCCCGCCGACACGGACCCCACGGAGCCCGCGGACCCCGCGGCGGCGGGGAACCTCCTCACCCCGGCAGGCATCCGCGCGACCATCGCCGCGCTGGAGAAGGCGTCGGGCAGCACGCAGTTCACCGGACTGACCGTGTGGGAGGAGTACGCGATGGCCGATGCGCCGGTGCGCGGCAGGAAGGGCGCGTACGACAGGTACATGTTCCGCGACGGTCAGGTGACCCGCATGACGGGAGGCACGCTCACCCCGGGCACGAAGCCGTTCTCGGCGAAGACGTTCGACTGGAACGCCCTGCCGAACCTCCGCCGGCAGGCCGACCGGCGGCTCGGGATCAAGAAGCCGAGCACGCATTATGTGATCGTGCAGGGGTCCTGGGTGTTCGCCAACAACCAGCCGGTCATCCTGTACTACGTCGGCGACAAGTACGGCACCGCCTACCTGGCGGCGGACAAGAACGGCAAGATTCTCCGGTTGATGGCGATCTGAACCCTCAGAAGGACGTGTACGGGCGGAGCAGGGCCGTCAGTTCCGGGTCGCCATCGCCTCGGAGGTCGGCCTCGGCGATCTGCCGGGCCGCGCCGGCCAGCAGGTCGGCCACCTGGATCCTCGTGTCCGACACGGAGGGCGCCAGGCGGAACGCGTCCAGCCGGTCGCCGCCGGGCAGGGGCCGCGCGAGGCTCCTCAGCTCGGCGATCCGCTCGTCGGTCAGGATGGTCTGCCGGTCGTGGACGACGCGCACGCGGACGCCGCCCCGGCCCCAGTGGGCGACGGTCTCGACGATGGCCGCGATGAGCGGGTCGAGGGCGGGCATCGCGCCGGGGACCCGCGCGCCGAACGCCTCCACCTGTGGCCTGGCGCGGAGGAGCAGGTCCATGAGCTCGGCCACCGGGCCGCCGGGCGGCGCGGCGGGGCGCAGGGACTCCACCAGATCGTAGGCGGCGTCCGCCGAGAACTCGATCCGGCCGTTGCGGGCTCTCATGACGTCGTTGAACGAGGCCAGGAACGCGGTCCAGGTCTCCGCGCCGTACACCCGGGGCCCCTCCAGGCGAAGCCCGGCGGCCAGGTGGCGTGCCCGCGCGGGGCTGCCCGTGAGCAGGTCGGCGAGCCGGACGGTGAAGAAGTGCGGCTTGTCGATCAGGTGGACGTGGGCGTGGCCGAGGAGCGGGCCCGAGGGGCCGAGGAGCCAGGCCACGACCCAGCGGTGCTTGGCGCGGCGGAGGATGCTGGATTTGTACTCGGTGGTGGGTGAGGGCGCCCGCTCGCGCACGGCCTCGAGGCACCGCGCCGCCGCCCGGGCGTCCATCCGCACGCTCGCGTGGGCGAACATGTCGGTGTTGCCGCCGACCAGCTTCTCGCCCTCCGAGCCGGACTCGTCGCAGGCGATCTCGACGGGGAACCCGAGATCGTCGAGGATAGGCTCTTCCACTGACCAGCTCTCTCACGGCCCGGCCCTCGCGGATGGGTGACGCTGATGGTTCGAGGTCCGGCGGATTCCCAGTCTGGCAAGGACGACCGGGACCGCTCAAGCGGGTTTCGACCTGCCACGGAGGCGGCACGCGAACGCTGCCGGGCGACTACGTCCGACCGTCCTTGGTGGGACGCACCTCGCCCTGACGGGAGCAGCGGCCGGACGTGCAGCCCGGGCGGTGATGAACGCCCGCAGGACGTGGCCGAGACCGTCAGTCAGATACGCCATACGGCAATGCGAATTAGCGCCGCATTTACTTGTTGATCATAGTCCTCGCCGATGACGACGGCAAACGCGGGGCTTCCGGTATACGAAGGACGCCACGACCGCCATTTGGTGATTTTTCCTAACTGCAGGGCATGTGTATCGTCGTACCCGAGCGACGGCGCACAACCGCCCCGCCGCCGATGTGCTTGAACGCAGAAAGGTTTAAGGTTGCAGCAGATGAGGTATTAGCTTTCGCGACCCAGTGACCTCGGAGAGTTATTCTCCAGATAATTCCGCGCGCCGTGCCGAACAGCCGCGCCACCTCTTCTGACGTCTCCGGCCATTGCCCACAGGAGACCGCGCGGCCGAGCCGCATCGGGCGTATTCGCCCCGCACGCACCACCCATGAACTGCAGTAAGGCACCGTCCGCGCAGTGAGCGTACGGTGCCCTCCCGCGTGCCCGCACACCGTGACGAAACCCGCACACGACAGCGAAAGGAGATCACGTGAGAAGCTCCACCCCGACGAAGAAGGGCGGTGTCGAGCAGTCGTGACCGCCATGGACAAGACACTTCCCCGCACGTCCGTCGTCCCCGCCACGCTGGACGTTCCGTTGACCGTCCCGACGTTCATGAAGCTCGCCGGGCGCCTGGCCGGGTTCCCGTTCGTGAAGGTCGTCGTGGACCTCGAAAAAGCGCAGTTCCACGTCATCGACAGCACCGGCAACCCTTTGCATGTGCATTACATCGCCGAGCACATCCTCGGCGTTCCGGCGGAGAACCTGCTGCGCGACATAGACGCCTTCAACCACGACGTCTACGTCCGCCCGGACCGGCGCTTCCTGCTGGGCCTGCTCGCGTTGCACCGGCGCAGGCAGGGTGACGGCGACGGGGAGGAGCGCGTCTTCCTGTCGCTGGAGACCGTGGAGGCCGACACCATGTCCGCGGACATGCTGCTGTCCTTCTACCGCCACGTGCGCGCGCACCTCCACCCGTCGGTGCCGCTTTTCCTCAAGCCGGCCAACCACCTGCAGGAATCCCATGTCGCAGGCATCCCGGAGGAGGAATTACCCCGGCTCCTCGCCCACGAGCTGCTGTCCCAGGCGCCGTTCGTGCCGCTCAACAGCGGCACCGCGCACGGCAGGCTCCGGCTCTTCGCCTCGGCCGCCGACTACCGCGCCGCCGCCGGCTCCGTGGAATGGCACGACATCATCGTCATGCCTCGCGTACCCGACGACATCCCCCGGGTGACCGGTCTGGTCAACACGGAGCACACCACCCCGCTGTCGCACACCAACGTGCTGGCCACCGGGTGGGGCATCCCCAACGCCATCCAGACCGACCTGCTCGACCGGCCCGGCCTGGCCGACCTCGACGGCGGCTGGGTGAGGTACGAGGTGGCTCCCGACGCTCCCGGGGTGCTCATCGAGGCGGCCGACCCGCCCGCCGGTCTCGACTCCCGGCCGCCGTGGACCGCCGAACGCGTCGCGCTGGAACGGCCCGAGACGGCCGCCGCCGAAATCATCCCCCTGTCATGGCTGCGGATGGGCGACCACTATCGCTACGGCACCAAGGCCGCCAACCTCGGCGAGGTGTGCCAGGTGCTGGAACACGGCTCTCGCCGGTGGCTCGGCTTCTACCAGATCCCCCGGCCGCCGCGGTCCGACCTGCTCAGCTACCTGGCGGGGCGGCTCGGCGTCACCGGTCCCGCCGACGACGCCACCCTGTCGGCCGCCGCCGAACGCCTGATGAGACAGCACGTCGAGGTGCCGCGCGGTATCGCGCTGCCCTTCTCCCTGCAGCGGCAGTTCCTGGAGTCGTCGCCGCGGATCCAGCAGACCATCGGCCGCCTGAAGATGGCGGTGGAGGCCGGAACTCACCACGTCGAGGACATCTGCGCGGAACTCCAGCAGATGATCGTCGAGACGCGGCTCCCCAGCGACCTCCTGCGGCGCATCGACGACGCCATCGTCACCCACCTGTCCGGTGTCGGGCAGTTCGTGGTGCGCAGCTCGTCCAACGCGGAGGACCTGGCCGGCTTCTCCGCGGCGGGGGTGTACGAGTCGGTGGCGCACGCGCGCACCCTCGAGTCGATCGCCGACGGCGTCAAGGAGGTGTGGTCCTCGCTCGTGTCCGCGCGCAGCGTACGGCTGCGCGAGCAGGCGGGCATCCCGCTGGAGGACTGCTACATGGGGGTGATCGTGCAGGAGTGGGTCGACGTCCCCCTCGGCGGCGTCCTGGTCACCTGCAACCCGGCCGACCCCCGTGACTTCAGGAACGTCTACGTCAACATCTCCCTGGGCTCGGTCGCCGACGTCGTCACCGGCACCGGCGATCCCCTGCAGCATCTCTACAACACCGTCGAGGGCGGCGGCCGGACGATCTCCCTCGGGTCCGCGCGGTCCGACCTGGCCCCCGCCACGAAGGACTCCCTCGCCCGCCTGGCGCTGATCGGCCGCCTGCTGCAGTCCCACTTCTCCCCGGACTACCTCTACGGGGTTCCCGTCGACATCGAGTGGGCCCTGGACGGCGACCGCATCAAACTCCTGCAGATCCGGCCCTACCGGCCCACATCATGACGGCGGGCACCGCACCGGCCGTCCGGCGCGTCGTCAGGCTCTTCAACGGTTACAAGCTGTTCACCGGTCTGCTGTGGTGGCTGCCGATCTACTACGTCTACCAGCACGACAGCGGACTGTCCGACGGGCAGATCTTCGGCATCCAGAGCATCTACTACCTGGCGTTCTGTCTCCTGGAGATCCCGACCGGCGCGCTGGCCGACCGCTTCGACTACCGCAGGTTCCTGCAGGCCGGCGCGCTCGTGCTGACGGCGGCCAACCTGGTCCCCGTCGCCTGGACGTCCTACACCGGGTTCCTCGTCCACTTCCTGCTCGTCGCGCTCGGCAATTCGCTGGTGTCCGGCGCGGGCAGCGCCTACCTGTACGAGTACCTGCGGCGCTCGGAGTCCGTCGCGGCCTACCAGCAGGCGGAAGGCAGCGGACGCGCCTACACGCTGACCGGCCGTATCGCCGGCCTTCCCGCGGCCGGTGTGCTCATGCAGTGGTACGCGCCTTCGCCGTACTGGCTGTCGGCCGCCTGCAGCGCGGTCGCCGTGCTGATCGCGCTCCGGCTGCCCGCCCTGCCGTCGGGGGACGCGGGGCGCGACGGACGGCGCCCGTCGGTGCGCGAACAGCTCCTCGTGGGCAGGACGCTCTGGCGCTCCCCCCTCCTGATGCTGCTCATCGCCCAAGGGGTGGCCGTCTTCACCCTGGTGCGCATCGGTCAGGCCAACCTGTTCCAGCCGATCCTCACCGTCAAGGAGTTGCCGCTCGCGGTGTTCGGCGTGGTGATGGCGGTGACCACGGTCTTCGAGCTGGTGGGCGCGGCCCGCTCGACCTGGCTGCGGCGCTTCGGGGACGTGCCGGTGGTGTTCGCGCTCACCGTGGTCATGGCGGCCACGCTGGCCCTGCTCGTCCCGGCCGGGCTGACCGGGACGGTGATCTGCCTGTGCGTCTTCTCGCTGGCCTCGGGCCTGGTCTTCCCCGTCCAGCGGCGGCTGATCAACACCGCCATCACCGATTCGCGTCACCGCGCCACGCTGCTGTCCCTGGAGTCGCTCATCGACCGCTCCGTCTGCGCCCTCGTCGTGCTCGCGCTCGGCGGCTACCTGTCCAGAGGCGCGATGGACCTGTTCCTGATCCATGTCGCCGTCGGGACGACCGTGCTCATGGCGGCGCTGGCCGTACTGCTGCGCAGGAGCCGGCAGCGGCCGCGCGCCGCCGCGGAGGCATCCACGGCCACGAAGGAGAACGTCACGTGAACAAGATCCTGTACGTCTACGCCAAGGGCGGCGCGCCGCTCGAACACGCCTTCCCGCGCATCGCGGGCTGCGGCGAGTTGCACGTGCTCGCGCTCATGCCGCTGCCGGACAACGGGTCGGAGCTGTGGCGACCGCACTGCGCGAGCATCACCGAGGCCCACGCGGGCGGCGTCCGCGGGGAGGCCGCCGTGGACGAGATCGTCCGGCACGCCAAGGCCATCGGCGCCGACGCCGTCATGACGCTGTCGGAGTTCGCGGTCCTGGCGGTGGCGCACGCCGCCGACCGGCTCGGCCTGGCAGGAGCCGGCGCCGCCGCGGCGGAGAAGGCCCGCGACAAGCGGCTCATGAGGGAGAGCTGGGCGGCCGCCGGTGTGCCCATTCCCGGTTTCCGCCGGGTCTCGACCGAGGCGGACCTGCGCACCGCGCTGGCCGAGCTGACCCCGCCGGTCCTCCTGAAACCGGCGTGGGGCGCCGGCTCGATCGCCCAGCTCGTCCTCCGTTCACCGGACGACGTGCCGGCCGCCTGGGTCCAGGTCGCCGCCGCCCTGGACAAGGGCAACGAGGTGGGGATGAGCGAGTTGTACGAGAGCGAGGCCGACCGCCACCTGATCGTCGAGGAGATCGTCACCGGTTCCGTCGACGGCTGGTACGACGTGCCGGGCTACGCCGACTACGTCAGCGTGGAGGGGATCGTCGCCGACGGCGTCTACCACCCGCTGTGCATCGCGGCGCGGATGCCGCCGATCCCGCCGTTCAACGAGGTCGCCAGCCTCATGCCATGCGTGCTGTCCGAGCCGTTGCAGCGCGTCGTCGAGGAGGTCTCCAGGCAGGCCGTGGACGCGCTCGGGCTCGGCACCTGCGGCACGCACACGGAGCTGAAGCTTCGGGCCGGTGGGGTGCCGGCCGTCATCGAGACCGGCGCCAGGTTCGGCGGCGTCATGATCACGCGGCAGGTCGAGGAGGTGTTCGGGCTGGACCCGATCGCCATGCTCACCCGGCAGTTGCTCGGCGAACGCGTCGTCTACCCCGAGCGGATGCTCGTCGAAGGGCACGGTGCGGCCGCCTCCGTCGTCGCCGTTCCCGCCGACTCCGCGGGAAACCCGTGGCGCAGCACGCCCCCCTGGTCACCCCGCGCCGTGGACTGGCCGGCGATCCTGTCGCCGGGCAGCGCCATCGAAGCCGTGGCGGCCTTCGACCGGCCGATCGGCCAGGCCGTCCCCGCCTACGATCCCGCCGCCGGCGTAGCGAACTGGCTGGGCGTCTTCATGCTCACCGCCGCTGACGCGGGAACGCTGTTGCGGGACTGCAACGCCCTGCTCGACGGCCTCGAGGACGGGCTCAACGGCCGAACCTCCAGCCCGGGGGGAAGATGAGCGCCCGCAGGCCGTGCCCCTCGATCTTGGACGCCCACTCCTCCTGCGTCGGCAGGATCTCGCCGTCCCCGTCCAGGGCGCTCTTGACCGGCGTGTAGCCGAAGCCTGAGCCGAACAGCCGCGCCACCATCTCGCCGCCGCGCGTGGCCGGGCCGGGCAGGCCCAGCTTGGCCACGTCGTAGCCGAGGATGTAGCCGGTGTTCCCGGCGACGATCTTCCCGAACTCGTCGGCGTTCTCGCCGCGCGACCTCGTCGGCTGCCCGTTGGAGGCGTCGCTCACCGCGTCGAGCGCGAGGGCTCCACCGGCGTACGCGGCGCCGTCGATGGCGGCGTAGTTGAGGGTGGTGAGCACGTACTTCGGCAGGCAGATCTGCAGGATGCGGCCGACGTTGAGGCCGAAGACGGCCTTGACCGTCTGGGCCAGCTTCACCAGGCGCGCCATCTGGGCGGCGGCCATCGCCTGCGCCACGCCGTACAGCGCGGTCGTGAGCGGCTGGAAGCAGACCAGCCACAGCAACTGGATGATGGCCTTGTCCAGCTCGGCGAGCTGCTTGCGCACCGCCTCCACGAGCTCGGCGTACGCGTCGCAGCCGGCGGCGATCACGCGGCAGTCCTTGGCGAACGCGGCGGGGAAGCCCATGATCCGCTGGATGTAGAGCCGGGCGAAGGCGTCCACGCTCTCGCCGCTGTTGTTGTTCCACACCGAGGCGGCGGCGTCGTTGGCCATTTCGGCGACGCCGCCGATCTTGTCGACCTGGGACGACTGCTCGGGGCCGTTCAGGTCGTCGGCCAGCTCGCGGAAGGCGGCGGCCGCCTTGCGCAGCTCGGCGGGGTCGATCTGGGGCGCGGTGACGCCGGCGTAGATGCGCAGCGCCACCATGGTCCCGCCGGAGGCGACGAGCAGGGTCGTGAGGAGCGTGGCGGGAGACAGGGTCCTGGCCCCGGACAGGGCCGTCGGCGACAACATCGGCCTGATGTTCATCACCATGGCTTGTCCCCCTTCGGCCACTCGTAGACCGGCACGTCATCGAGCTTGACGTCGTCGGCGATGCCCCAGTCGGTCACGACCGTGTTGCGGCGCATGGTGAGGATGCCGTCGGCGATGTCCTCGTACACCTTCGCGAAGTCCGTGATCCACTCACGCATCTCGTCGCGCTTCGGCTTGTACCACTCGACGAACGCCTTGTCGGCCTCCTCCTCCGTCGGCCAGCCGCCCAGCGCGTCCAGTATGCCGAACGCCTTCCTCACGGCCAGCCGCCATGCCGCGGCGGCGTCGTCGAAGGCCGGTGCGGCCTGTTTCCTGAGCTGCTCGTGGTTGAAGTCGAAGGACTGCTGTGACGGCGGGTCAGAGGGCGGCTCTGCCATAGGTCTCCGATAATCGCGCGGACGTGATCGTCATGCGGCCATGCTCACGATGTGAGATGTCGAGCGCGATTCGCCTTCGTTACGATCAGATCTACGCTTGCGAACATCCGGCGTTCACCTGGTCTTCGCCCGCGGACACCGGCGGGCGGGCCGGCTCCTCCCCGTCGCCGGCCCGCTACCGGGAGGCGTCACCTGCCGGGCGTGCGGTGCCCGCCCTCGTGGTCGCCGTTGGCCGCCCTGCCGTCGTTCAGGGTGGCCTTGTACGTGGCGCCCTGCGGGCTCCTGACCGTGGCCGTGGCGCCCGGCCGGACCCCCTTCGCGAAGACGGTGACCTTGTACGCGTCACCCGCGGCGACCTTGCCCGGCGTGACCTGGGCCTTCACCGCCTGGTCCTTGGGCGCGTGGGTGGCCGTCGTGGTGCGGGCCGGGTCCTTGGCCGGAGCGGCGGCGGCGAGCGAGACGCCCGCGAACGGCACCGTGAGCTAGAACCGCCGTCTTTGCCTGCCCTGAGTCCGGCATTCCTTTACTTTGAGATGAACGTGAAGTTTGTCTGAGCCAAGGAGCCCGCTCATGCTCGACGACGATCCGTTACTGCCGGCCTCCGTGGCCCGCGCCCTCGACGACTACCGCGCCCTGCGTGACGAGCACGGGCCCACGTGGGGCGAGGACCGCCTGACGTACGTCGTGCAGGCGTGGGCCACCGTCTTCCTCGACGCGGAGCGGCACGACTACTGGGGCACCGGCTTACGGCAGCTCGCCGAGCGCCATCCGGACGCCTCGCCCGGCGACCTCGAGGACCGCCTCGGCGAGGTGGACGCCGAACGCGTGGTGCGGGACGCGCTGGCGGGCCACGTGCCCGACAACCTGCCCGCGCTGCGGCTCACCCCCGGCCATGGTCACGCGCTGGAGTGCGTCCCGCGGGTGGTCGCCGGCGACGGCCCGCCCCCGCGTACGGCGCTGCTGCTCGACTCCAGCCGGTACGAGCCCGTCACCGTGCTCGTGGACGGCACGCCCCGCGAGGTCGAGCCGGGCGGGGCGCGCGTGGTGGAGGTGGAGCGGGAGGTCTCCGTCGACGGGCGGCGGGTGGACCTCGCGCCGCTGGTCAGGCGGGTGCCGGCGGCCCGGCTCCGGTTGCGCGCCGGGTTCCCCTGCCGGTGGAGCGTGACCGGCGCGAACGGCCAGGGCTGGTATCCCGCCGGCGTGCCGCACAAGATGGACGCCCACCGCCGGCCGTACTTCCACGGCGACGACCTCGTCCTCACGGTGCCCGCCGAGCCGATCACGGTGACGGTGACGCGCGGCATGGAGTACGCCGAGGCCAAGATCGAGCTGACCCCGGCCGCCGGGGAGGAGACGCCGGTCGAGCTGACCCCCGAGCGGCTGTACGACGCGGCGGCGCGCGGCTGGTACGGCGGCGACCTGCACGTCCACCTCAACTGGATGGGCGAGGAGCCCGCCGCGCCAGCGCTGGCCGCGGCGGCGCAGCACGGCGAGGACCTCCATGTGCTCAACCTGGTGGCGGGCAACGTGGCGGGCGCGCGGGTGTACGACCTGGAGGCGCTCACGCACTGGCTGGACGCCGACCTGCCCTGGTCGGACGCGCGGCACGTGGCCAGGTTCGGGGTCGAGTACCGGGAGGACCTGGTCGGCCACCTCAGCGCGTTCGGGCCGCGCGGGTTGCCCGGACGCTTCCACGCGGGCTTCGCCGGCACGGTGGACTGGCCGCCGAACGCCGTCGCCTGCGAGGAGTTGCACGGGCTCGGCGCGGTCCTCGGCTACGGCCACCCGTTCCACACCTCGTTCTCCGACGCCGACCCGCCGGACGTCGTGCTCGACCGGGGACGCGACTGCGCGGCCAGGGAGATCGTGGCCGACGCCGCGCTCGGCCTGGTGGACACCCTCGACGTGCTGAACCACTCCTCGATCGCCGGCACGGCGGGCGTCTACCGGCGGCTGGTCGGCGCGGGCAACCGGCTGGCGGTGACGGCGGGGACGGACGCCGTGCTGTCGTTCCTGCGCCGCGGCACCGCGTCGGGCCCGCCGGGATGGGCACGGGTGTACGCGCGGGTCGAGGGGCCGCTGACCGTCGAGTCGTATGCGGAGGCGGTCCGGCGCGGCCGTACCTTCGCCACCTCCGGCCCCTGGCTGGAGCTCTCCGTGAACGGCCTCGGCCCGGGCGGCACCCTCGACGTGGCGCCGGGCGAGCGGGTGGAGATCACCGTCACCTCGGTCGGGCCGGAGGTGGAGGAGCTGGAGATCCGCACGGCGGACGGGGTGCTGGCGCAGGGACCGCCGGGACGGCTGAGCGCGACGCTGGTCGCGGGCGAGCCGACGTACGTCGTCGCCGTCGCGACCGGCGGGCCGCACCCGCGCGCCCACCCCCGGAGCGGGGTCTACGCGCACACGAGCCCGGTCTACCTGGACGTGGCGGGCGCGCACGTGGCCCGTCCGGCGGACGTGCGGTGGTGCCTGGCCTGGCTCGACCGGCTGGAGGAGATCCTCAAGGAGTCCGGCCGGTTCGAGAGCGAGCAGCAGTACGAGGATCACCTGGCCGTGTACGAGCGGGCCCGTGAGGTCTACCGGTCACGCCTCCCCTGAGCCCCCCTTCGAACCCGGTCAAAACCGTGATGAAACACTGAAAGGTGACGAAGGGGGACGTCATGATTGAAGTCAAGAGCATCGACAAGCCCGACGAGCGCCGCGACTTCCCGATGGGGCACCTTGAGGTGTGCAACCTGACCGGCCTGACCTTCGGCGTGGCCACGTTCGAGCCGGGATGGCGCTGGTCGGCGTCCGTCAAGCCGATCGCCGGGACCGAGTCGTGCGAGGTCCACCACAACGGGTTCGTCGCCAAGGGCAGGCTCCACATCCGCATGAACGACGGCACCGAGGCGGAGGTCGGCCCGGGCGAGGTCTTCGTCGCGCCGCCGGGGCACGACGCGTGGGTCGTGGGCGACGAGTCGGCCATCGTGTTCGACTTCGCGAGCGGGATCGCGGAGTACGCCAAGGCGAAGGACGCCTAGGCGTCCAGGCGGACCTCGACGCCTAGACGTCGAGGCAGGCCTCGAAGGCGGCGGTCAGGCGGGCGAGGTCGGCCGGGGTCGGTTCCTCCGGCCCGAGGTTGCGGCGCAGCGCCCCCACCCCGAGGAAGACCGCCGTCGCCAGCCGGGCTCGGGCCATCGCGTCGGGCCCGCCGATGCGCTCGGCCAGCGGCTCGACCAGGGCCGTGCGTATGCGCTCGCCGACGAGCTGCCGGATCTCGGGATCGCCGGCCGAGCGTTCGAGCGAGCGCAGGATGCGGCTCTCGGGGTCGGCGTGCATGCGCAGCGCGGCGTACTCGGCGAGCCGCGCGGGCAGCCCGGCCCGGTCGCCGTCGAGGACGGGGGCGATCGTCGGCTCCCCCGCCAGCACCTCGCGGAACAGCCCGGCCTTCGACCCGAAGTAGCGGCCGACCAGGGCGAGGTTGGCCTCGGCCGCAGCGGCGATCATGCGTACGGTGACGTGCTCGTAGCCGTGCTCGGCGAACAGCGCGCGGGCCGCCGCGAGCAACCGGGCGCGCGTCGCCTCCCGGCCCCTCGGCCGCGCCTCCACCTGAACCTGCTCCACCCGAAAACTCTAGCGTCCCCAGCCCACTTGCCGCCCGGCTAGTAAACAGGCGTATACTGGAGCGACGCGCGTTCCGCGCCCCATTCCCCCCGGCTCCGGACAGGAGGCATGACGCCCTGATGACGCAGACGCGGCATTACACCCACCGCGAGATTCTGAAGGTGATGTCGGGGCTCATGCTCGCCATGCTGACCTCGATGATCTCGACGTCGGTGGTCGGCACGGCCCTGCCGACGATCGTGGGCGAACTCGGCGGCCAGGACCAGTACTCGTGGGTGGCCTCCGCCACCATGCTCACGATGACCGTGTCCACGCCGCTGTGGGGCAAGCTGTCCGACATCTTCGGCCGCAAGCTGCTCTTCCAGGTGGCCCTCGGCCTGTTCGTCGCCGCCTCGCTCGTGGCCGGCCTCTCCCAGGACATGGGCCAGCTCATCGCCGCCCGGGCCGTGCAGGGCATCGGCGTCGGCGGCCTGTCGGCCCTCGCGCAGGTCATCCTCGGCGACATCGTCTCGCCCCGCGAGCGCGGCCGCTACTCCGGCTACATGGGCGCCGTCTTCGGCATCTCCACGGTCGCCGGCCCGCTGCTCGGCGGGTTCATCGTGGACGCCGACTGGCTCGGCTGGCGCTGGTGCTTCTACGTCGTCGTGCCGTTCGCGGTGGTCGCGTTCGTGGTGATCCAGCAGGTGCTGAAGCTGCCGAGGATCAGGCGGGACACCACGATCGACATCTGGGGCGCCACCACGATCACGGCCAGCGCCACGGCCCTGATGCTGCTGCTCACGCTCGGCGGCCAGGAGTTCGAGTGGAACTCCCCCTGGACGTACGCGCTCGGCGGCGTCAGCGTGCTCATGCTCGTCCTGGCCGTCCTCGCCGAGCGCGCGGCCCGCACGCCGATCCTGCCGCCCCGGCTGTTCCGCAACCGCACGTTCGTGCTGACGAGCCTGTCGTCGCTGTTCGTCGGCATGGCGATGTTCGGCGCGATGATCTACCTGCCGCAGTACCTCCAGATCGTCAAGGGGCTCAGCCCGGCGCACTCCGGCCTGATGACCCTGCCCATGGTCCTCTCGCTGTTCGTCTCGGGCGTGGTCTCCGGGCGCATCGTCACCCGTACCGGGAAGTGGAAGATCTTCCCGGTCGCCGGCCTGCTGATCGTGTCCGTGGGCCAGTTCATGCTGTCGCGGCTGCACGTCGACTCCAGCGAGTGGCTCATCGGGTTCGACGTGGCCGTCCTGGGCCTCGGGCTGGGCCTGTCCATGCAGATGCTCATCCTCGCCGCGCAGAACGGCTCCGAGCCGCGCGACATGGCCTCCACCACGGCCGGCGTGTCGTTCTTCCGGTCGCTCGGCGGCGCCGTCGGCGTGGCCGCGTTCGGCGCCATCCTCGTGAACCGGCTCAAGGACGAGATGACCGGCCTGCTCGCCGCCCAGCACGTCAAGGTGCCCGGAGGCGGCTCGATCTCGCTCGGCAGTCCCAGCGAGATCCAGCAGCTGCCGGAGCCGATCAGGGGCATCGTGCTGGAGGCGTTCACCCGGGGCCTGGAGACGGTGTTCTTCGTGGGGGTGCCGGTCAGCCTGCTCGGGTTCGTGGCCGTGGTCTTCCTCAAGGAGCTGCCGCTGCGCGGCGCCGCGCGGCAGCCCGCCGCCGCGCCGGCCGCCTCGGAGTCGGAGCCGGCCGGTACGGCTACTCACTCGTAGTGGTAGCGGGCCTGCAGGACGACGATCTCGTCGTCGGCGGGGAGGTACACCAGGCGGTGCTCCTCGGTGACCCGCCGTGACCACGCGCCTGCCAGCGCGTACTTCAGCGGCTCGGGCTTGCCGATCCCCTCGAAGGGATCGCGCAGCGCGTCCTCGATGAGCCGGTTGATCCGCTTGAGGATCTGGCGATCGGCCATCTGCCAGTGGACGTAGTCTTCCCAACCCTGACTGGTGAAGGCGACCTTCACCGGGGAGCCTCGTCGTCCAGCAGTTCGCGACGCTCGTGGCGTCCCTCGACCGCCTCTCGGTACGACTCGATCAGCCGGCGGGCGTTGGCGGGAGAACGCAGCAGATAGGCCGTCTCCCGGAGGGCTTCGTACTCCTCCGCGGCCACCAGGTAGGCGTTTCCGCTCCTGGAGACGATCTCCACGGCGGTGCGGTCGTTGTTGACCTCTTCGATGAGCGGGAACAGGCGGCGACGTGCCTCGCTGGCGGTGATGGACATGACCTTCCCCCTTCAGTGGTACAGCTTTACGGTACCACTCAAGGGGTCGGTCAGCACTCGATGACGTTGACGGCCAGGCCGCCGCGTGAGGTCTCCTTGTACTTGTCGAGCATGTCGCGGCCGGTGTCGCGCATGGTCTTGATGG